>JAAELY010000496.1 GCA_024226335.1 bacterium | reverse complement strand
GACTCTTCCCCGCCATTGGGGCGGATGACCTGCCTGGGGATTTTCGGACCGTTTGATATCTGAGAGAATGGCTTTCTGGAAGGAGGAAGCCATGAGGAAGAGTCGATTTAGCGAAGAACAGATGGTCAAGATCCTGCGCGAAGCGGACAAGAGCCCGATCGCAAAGGTGGCGAAGAAGCACGGCATCAGTGAGCAGACGATCTACGCCTGGCGCAAGCGTTTCGGGGCGCTCGAAGCCGTTGACGTGAAGCGATTGCGGCAACTTGAGCAAGAGAACGGGAAGCTCAAGAAGTTGCTGGCAGAGCGCGACCTCGAGATCGACGTGATGAAAGAGGTCTCACGAAAAAAATGGTAAGCGCGGGTGTTCGTCGCAAGCAGATCGCCTACGTGCGTCAGCGCGGGATCTCGCTTCGCAGAGCGTGCGCGCTACTTCAGGTTGCCAGGTCAACGATCGGCTACAAGTCGCGACTGGTGAAGCGTGACGCTCCCGTGATCGCAGCGATGCGCGAGCTGGCAGCTCAGTATCCGAGGTTCGGCTATCGCCGCATCCAGGTGTTCTTGGAGCGACGTGGCTTCGTGATGAGCGCGGATCGGGCGTACCGGCTCTGGAAGCAAGCCGAACTCCAAGTGCCCCGTCGCAGGCCGCGAAGGCGCGTTGCAACGGGAAGACCTCGACCGCTTCCCGCGACCGATGCGAACCACGTCTGGGCCTACGACTTTGTGTTCGACGCATGTGCCAACGGGCAAAAGGTCAAGTGCCTCACCGTGATCGACGAGTTCACCCGTGAGTGCCTCGCGATCGACGTTGCTGGAAGCATCCGTTCGCCCAGGGTGATCGAAGTGATGTCGAAGTTGATCAGCGTGCGTGGAGCCCCCGCGTATCTTCGTTCGGACAACG
>JAAELY010000495.1 GCA_024226335.1 bacterium | reverse complement strand
TTCTACTGCAGCGGGATGGGCGGGCAGCGCATCCTCATCAGCCCGAAGCTCGACCTGGTGGTCGTGCGCAGTGGCAAGACCGCGCCGCACAAAGTGGCCGCGGTCGTCCAGTACTGCAAATCCCTGGTGGACCTCTTTCGCACAACGGCGCCCTAGAAACCCGCTGGGAACTCGTCCGTCGACATGCCCTTTACACGATGCGGAAGTGCATCGTCTGCGTGTCCTCGACTCCCAGGTCTTCGTAGTTGTCGTCGATCCGGGCGCCGATGAACTCGCGCCAGCTAAACGATCGGTAGTGCGGCTTGTCCGTGCAAAGCGACTCGATCGGTTCGATCGTCGCGTCGACCTGCGGGTTGTAGAAGTAGGGGATGCTGAGGCGAGAGGAGCGAGTCATCCGGGTGACCCGATGGACCGAAGCGCGATAGCGATCGTTGGTCCAGACCTGCAGGATGTCGCCAATATTCACGACGACCAGGCCGGGGGTCGGGGGAACGTCGATCCAGCTGCCATCGCGCCCCAGGGCCTGGAGGCCTCCCGTATTGTCCTGCAAGAGCAGCGTCAGCACGCCGGGATCGGTGTGATCCCCCAGCGAGACGTCGGCGAGTTCGGCGAGTTCAGACGAGTCACCCGCGACCGGATCCTCGACCGTGTAGTGATTCAAGCGCACGGTGCTCACTGCGGAGTTGCCTTTGTGAGTGGTGATGATCTCGTCGGGCAGATCGAGCGAGCGGTGAATCACCCGTAGCGTCTCTTCGGCCAGTTCACTGAAGGCATCGAAGAACTCGGCCTGGGTCTCGCGGAACCCGGGCAGGTTTTCGGGCCAGCGATTGCGGTCGGTCCGGCCGCGACCGCCCGGAGCCATGATGTCGAAGACTTCCTTGCAGTCGCGTTTGCGCTTGGTCAGTTCCCGGTCGTAGTAGCCCAGTGGCATGTCCTGGGTGCGGCGCACGGAGTTCTTGACTTCGCTCGGCTCTGCAAAGAAGCGGCGCGTTTCGTCCCACATGCGATCGATCAACTTGTCGTGACCGTGACCGGAGATCTGGAAGAAGCCGTGATTCGCGCACGCGTTGCTCAGCGCTTCGAGTGACGTCTTCTCGGGGTTCTGGATGTCGACGACCGGTACGAGGTCCATGGCTTCCGTCTCCTGGGTTCAGGGCCTTTAGCGGGTCGATTGCGAACCCGCGTTGCCGGGCGAGTCTACCACGCGAGATGGGCCGTCGACGGACGGCGAAAGGTTTCGAGTACAATTCAGATCTCGTGACGGACTCGCTGCATAATCTCGACGAAGCGCTTCAGAAGTTGGTTGCAGAGAGCCGCCCGACGCTCGAGCCTCCCGCGCGCGATCCGGTCAACCAGCCGATGATCCGACACTGGTGCGACGCGATTGACGATGCGAACCCGGTCTACACCGATCCCGCAGCGGCCGCGGAGTCGCTGCACGGTGGAATCGTGGCGCCACCCACCATGCTTCAGGCCTGGAGCATGCGCGGACTCGAACGCGGACCCGCCGCCGCAGCCATCATCGCCGCGCGCAAGGCCGGTCCGGCGGCCTTGCTCAACAAGGCGGGCTACACATCGGTGGTTGCTACGGACTGCGAGCAGGAATACATGCGCTATCTGAAACCCGGCGACCTGGTGACCACCGAGAACCTGCTCGAATCGGTGACCGGCGAAAAGAAGACCGCGCTCGGAGACGGTTACTTCGTTACCACCAAGACTACGTATCGCGATCAGAGCGGCGCAACCGTGGCCGAGATGCACTTCCGCATCTTCTGGTTCAAGCCGCGCAAGGGCGGAACCGCGTGAGCGCGCCGCGACCGCCGCGTCCGACCGCGAATTCCGACTCGTGCTTTTTCTGGGAAGGCGTCGAAAACGCCGAACTCCGGATTCAGCGTTGTGCGGATTGCGATCAGTTGCGGCATCCCCCAAGGCCGATGTGCTCGGCCTGTAACTCGTTTTCGTGGGACTCGATCCGGGCTTCCGGACGCGGCGAGATCTACAGCTACGTGATTCACCACCACCCACGCGTCTACGGCTTCGAGGCACCGTTTGCCGTGGCGTTGGTCGAACTCGCCGAGGGCACCCGGATCGTGGGGAATGTGAGTGGGGATCCGCACGACCTGTACGTCGGGATGCCGGTCGAGGTCGACTTCGTGCGCATCGATGACGCCTGGAACCTGCCCGCATGGCGACCTGTGTCCGGTACCCAAGAACGGATTTCGGAAGCGGGAAAGGCCGCAAGATGAGCGTTCTGGGAAGCACCCGCAGTTTCGAAGAGGTGAGCGTCGGACAGGAATTGCCTGAACTCGTGATCGAACTCACGCCTACCTTGATCATCTCGACTGCGATGGCCTCTCGCGACTACCAGGATGTGCATCACGATCGCGATCTGGCGCAGGAGCGCGGTTCGAAGGACATCTTCATGAACATCCTGTCGACCAACGGTTTTGTCGGACGTTATGTGACTGACTGGACCGGGCCCGAAGCCCTTCTGGAGCGGGTGGCCATTCGCCTGGGAGTGCCCAACTACCCGAACGACGAGATGCGCATGACGGGTGTGGTCGAGAGCAAAGAAGTCGTCGGGGAACGCGGCCGGATCGAGATCTCGGTTCGCGGCCGGAACGGCCTGGGAGACCACGTGAAGGGCACCGTCCGTCTGAGCCTTCCCCTGTCGAGTGCAGCGTGAGCGCTGGGCTGTCCGGTCGCGCGGCCATCGTCGGCATCGGGGCCACCGAATTCTCGAAGGAGTCGGGCCGGACCGAGTTGCAACTCGCGCTGGAGGCCGCGAAAGCCGCGATTGACGATGCCGGTCTCGAGCCGTCCGACATCGACGGCATGGTGACGTTCACGATGGACTCCAACGAAGAGATCGCGGTCGCGCGCGGTCTGGGTGTTCCACAGCTCACGCACTTCAGTCGCGTCCACTTCGGCGGTGGTGCTGCCTGCGGAACGGTTCAGCAGGCGGCCATGGCGGTGGCGACCGGGGTCTCCAAGGCTGTGCTCTGTTACCGCGCCTTCAACGAACGTTCCGGGCGGCGCTTTGGCGCGGGTCGCCAGGGCCCCACTCCCGATATGAACGCCGAGTTTCCCACCGACTGGTACGCGCCCTTCGGACTGGTCACTCCGGCCGCCTGGGTCGCGATGTTTGCGCGTCGCTATATGCACACCTACGGCGCGACCAGCGAGGACTTCGGGCGGATCGCGGTCGCGGACCGCAAGCACGCCGCGAGCAATCCCAAGGCCTGGTTCTACGAACGTCCAATCACGCTCGAAGAACACCAGAACTCGCGCTGGATCGTCGAGCCACTGCACCTTCTCGACTGCTGCCAGGAAAGTGATGGTGCCGTCGCGCTGGTCGTGACCAGCGCCGAACGCGCGCGCGATCTACGGCATCCCGCCAGCCTGATCAAGGCGAGCGCACAAGGCGCGAGTTTTGATCAGGAGTCGATGACCAGCTACTACCGCGACGACATCTCGGGTCTTCAGGAGATGGGCCTGGTTGGCGACCAGCTCTGGTCCATGTCGGGATTGCGTCCCGAAGACATCCGCACCGCGGTGATCTACGATCACTTCACGCCCTTCGTGTTGACCCAGCTCGAAGAACTCGGCTTCTGCAAGCGCGGCGAAGCACGGCACTTCATCGGCGACGGCCATATCGAACTCGATGGAACGCTTCCGCTCAACACGCACGGCGGCCAGCTGGGTGAAGCCTATATCCACGGCATGAACGGAATCGCCGAGGCAGTTCGCCAGTTGCGCGGCAGTGCCGTGAACCAGTTGGACTCGGTCGAAAACGTATTGGTTACCGCGGGAACGGGTGTTCCCACCAGCGGCCTGATCCTGGGCAGTGCCTGAGATGCCGCTGTGGGCTCTCCAGGGTTAGCCCTGATCCAGTTCGCTCAGTTCTTCTTCGCCTCCACCTTCGAACTCCGCTCGCGATGGCTCGATTCCGGGCAGGTGTCGCTCTTCCAGTAGCGTGCGGGTGCGCATCTGCTGGGCGCGGTCGATCGAATAGTAGCTGAGTACCCAGAGCGCCAGGAGTGCGATCAGCGTCGCGGAGATGTTCAGCACGCCCAGGCTGCGGATGGCCGCGGGTCCGACCTCACCGGGATCGGCTTGCAGGGGAAAGGCGATCAGGTCGAGACCCAGTCCCGCCACCGCGTGACCCATTCCCGAGGCCAGCTTTCCCGAAAACGATGTGGCCGAGAAGAAGATGCCCTGTTGCGCCTTGCCGGACTCGAGTTCGTGTTGCTCGGCCACGTCGGCCATCATCGAGCCCGCCGATACGAATCCCATCGCTGCAAACGTCATGTTGACGCACAGAAAGACGAAGATCAGCGGCAGCAGAAGTGGCGAGTCGTTGCTCGGAAACAAGCCCAAGAGTCGCAACGCGATCGGCAGAACGCCGATGATCGACGATGTGAGAGCGACGAAGATCAAGGTGGGTCGTTTGTCGAAGCGGCGGTGTGCCGGGCCTACGAGTGCGGCTCCCGCGAAGAAGCCGAGAGCGAACGGCAGCGCCAGGAGTCCCATCTTGTCGGTGTCGAACTCCCAGAGGAACACATTGATGTGGGTTCCCAGGGTGGTGATGATGCCGAAGAACACTCCGTATAAGGCAAAACCCACGAAGACCGAGCGGAACGAGACACTCTTCCAGGCCGAAGCGAACTCCACGCCGATGCGATGGAACGAGAACGGCTCGGGGTGCTCGGGGGCTTTGGGCAGATGCGGGATTTCCTTGCGAGTGCCCCACGCCGAATACCAGATGGTGATGATCATGAGTACGCCGCAGAACAGTGCGTACTTCGGATAGCCGGCGGGGTTCAACAAGCCGTTATCGGGAAACTCCGGCGTTTCGGGAAAGAACGCCCAGTAGGACAAGATCGTCGCACCCACTCCGCCCAGGACCGACAGCAGTGTGCGGTAGGCGACGATCGAGGTGCGTTCCTGATAGTCGGTCGAGAGTTCCGCACCCAGGGCCAGGTGGGGTACGTGATAAAGTGTCATCGCGCCGCGGACCAGAATGGCGAAGCTGGTCAGCCAGACGAACAGACCGATCTGGCCCAGGCCTTCGGGCGGGTAGAACAGAAAGAAATATGTGACGGCGAGCGGCAGCGCAGCAGCGTACATGAACGGATGGCGTCGGCCGCGCCTGGAGCGCCAGTTGTCGGACAGCGAGCCGGCCAAGGGATCGGTCACCGCATCGAAAACCAGCGCGACCAGGACCGCAGCTCCCGCGAGTGTGCCCGAGAGTCCCATCACCTGAGTGAAATAGAAGAACAGAAAGGTGTTGAAGCCCGAATTCTTCACATTCTCGGCGACCTGGCCGGTTCCGTACGCAAGCTTGGTACTGAAGCTGATCTGACCCATCCGCTCCGCGTTGTATCACGGAAAGCAGTGCCGATGTCTGCGTCGGGGCGTCCGGCTGCATCAACCGCATAGCGCTGGCTCTGGCATAGTGTCGGAAACGGAGGTAGCGGGCGATGATCAACAATAGTGACGAGCTATTGCACGAAGTCGGGAGCGATCCGGCCTGGCAGGAGAGTTTCTACTTCAACTGGGCCGATCCCGAGCGTCACAGTTTTACCCTGGCGCGTACGGGGTATCGCTTTCACCCGCGCAAGACGGACGGCCTGGTGATCTCGTTGCGCGAAGGCGAACTCGAACTCTTCTACGGGCCCGCGGATCTCGATCACGAGGGCGACTGTCGCGATGAGGATCCGGGCAAGGGCATGCGGGCCGGCGATCTGGTGGTGACGATGCTCGAACCGCTGCGTCGCTGGCGCCTGCAGATTGAAGGCGAGCGTGGTATGGACGTGACCTTCGAAGCTCACACGCCCGCGTTCGACTATGGGGCTCACGGGGCGCAACTGGCCACTACGATGACGGGCGCGCACTTCGAACAATCGGGTCGCGTCACCGGCTGGACGCACTTCGGTTCGCAGCGCCAGGAGATCGACGCCCTGGGGCAGCGCGACAAGTCGTGGGGCGTGCGCGACTGGCAGCGGCTCGAAGGTTGGAACTGGCTCGCGGGTCAGCTCGGACGTGATTGGAGTTTCAATCTGATGCAGACGTTCGAAGACGGCCGAGTGCTCGACAATGGTTTCGTCTTTCGCGACGGTGCGAACCATCCGCTCACAAGCGTGCGCATTGACTACGAATGGGGCGAGCACGAACACCAGATGCGCAGCGCTCGGATTGAACTCGTCGAATCCGCCGGCCGCACGCATCACCTGCGCGCCGAAGCACTCGGTGCCTTTCCCATCTTGCGGGACGACGTCTGGCTCGAAGAAACTCACGTGGCCTACACGCTCGAAGCGGGTGAAGCCGGTGGCGAGCGCGAAGGCCAGGGAGTGGTCGAGCACGTCTGGCGCGCGACCCAGGAACAGATCCAAGCTCGCGGAATGCGTCTGGCGGCCATTCTGAAAGCGCTGCGGCAATGAGCTGGAGAACCGGTTCCGACTGGGGATAACGGCCGAACAGCCAGCGGGCCGAACAGCCTGCCGGGGGTGCAACACGTGTATCCTCGGGGGATGGGCTCGATCTACCCCATCACCCCCGAGATGCTCCGCCCGGAGGTTCTCCACTCACTCATCTACCCGGACCTGGATCAGGTGCTCTTCTGGGACGATACGTGGGATCCGGAGTTCTACGTCGCGCTGGCTCATGCGGGATTCATCTGCATCGCGCACGAGGATCCCGAAATCGGACCGCTGCTCATTCCCGAGCTACAGGACAGCTACGCGGTTCTCGATTGGCAGAACCTGCACCGCTCGCGGAATCTGCGGCGCCTGCTGCGATCGCAACGACTGACCGAAGAAGGCGTCGAACTCCGAGTCGTGGCGTCCGCCGAGCGCGTGCTGGAGAACCTGGCCGCCTACCACGACCGGACCTGGATACTCCAGCGTTATCGCGAACTCGTCGGCAAACTTCCGCGCAATTCGGCTCCGGGATTCGCGATCCACGGAATCGAGTTGTGGTCGCAGAAGCGCAACGAACTGGTGGCGGGTGAGTTCGGTTACACGATCGGTCGCACCTACACGAGTCTGTCGGGGTTCTGCAGTCCCGACGATCGCGAGTACCGCCATTTCGGCACGCTCCAGATGTACCTGCTGGCGGAGATGCTACGGGACTGCGGCTATGCGTTCTGGAACATGGGTCACCCGAGTCCGGAGTACAAAGCGGCGTTCGGAGCGCGCATCCTTCCGCGGCTGGAGTTTCTGGAGAAATGGTTCGAAGCGCGAGACATCGCGCCGAAACTGGAGTTGGCCGAAGCGCAAGATCAGCGCTTTCCGGAGACGGAAAACCGGCGCTGAAGCGCGGTCGCGATCATCGCCGCTACAGAGCCCGCACCGGCCAGCGCCATGTCCCGGTGCGAATCCCAGACGTCTCCCTGGGCACCGACGTAGGCAATGCCCGTGTCCTCGGCAAAGACCATGGCCGCCGTCCATTCAAGAAGTTCATAAAGCGCAGATCCGGACAGCAACAGTAAAACCGGTAACAGATAACTCCAGAGCGTTCCCCGCAAGTCGGCGCGCGAAGTCAATTCGAAAATCGGGAACGTGAGCAGAAGTCCGAACAGAAAATGAACCGCGCGATCGAAGTGGTTGCGTTCCCAGGACAGAAGCGAGTTCAGGGAGTTTCCCGTCAACGCTTCGAACCAGCGGTCGTAGGGTACCAGCGAGTAGGTGTAGTGGGAGCCGATCTCGTGCACGGCCAGGAAGACCAGGATCAAGACGTAGGACGACGCCGAAAGGCGGAAGCGATACCACGAAAGAACGAGCAGAGGCAGGCCGATGGCTACGAGCACGTTCTCGAGTGCCCAGGTGGCGCGGTCCGGTGGGGCCAGGCCCAGCACCACAACCTCGACCAGGAATGCCAGGAAGAGACCGGCCAGTCCGACGTGCGCGATGCGGCTCAGTCGGCGACCTTCAGCGTGATCACCGGAACGGCCGAGCGGCGAATCACTCGCTCTGCGACGCTTCCGAGCACCACGTGGGAAAGTCCCGTGAGTCCCCGAGTCCCCATCACGATCAGATCGGCGCAAGTCTGCTCGGCGTGCTTGATCACCGCCAGGTCGGGCATGGTGCTCGAGACATGCGTCTCGACCTCCAGGCCCCCCAGTTCGTTTCGCAACTCGTCGAGTCCTTTCTGGGCGTCGCGCTGAAGTGCATCTGCGAACGATTCGTTCGCAAAGGCCTCGGCTCTTTCGCTAGGCGGCCTGAGATGCGTGCTGTGCATCAAGATGATCCGACCGGCCGTGCGTACGGCCAGCTTCTGCGCCCACTCCAGCGCCGCGTGTGCGTGTTTCGAGAAGTCCGTCGGCACCAGGATCGTCTTGTAGGCGGATGGAGCCGGCGAATCGGAGTGAGCAGTCAGCACGGGGCAGGGGGCGAGTCGCGCGACGCGTTCTGCAACGCTGCCCAGGACCACGTGCGCCAGTCCCGTGCGCCCGCGCGTTCCGATGGCGATCAGATCTGCATCGATTTCCTTCGCCCGCGCGCAGATCGCGGTCGAGGCATCTTCGACGGCCACTCGAGCAGAGACCGGGAGGTCGGGCTTGCGCATCCGCACGGCCATTTCTTCGAGTTTCTCTACCGCCTGCTTGCGGGCAATCTCGACAAAATCTCCGGGCATGTCGATTGCGTAGGGCCCTAATGGGACCGATGAGATGAACACCGAGGTGAAGAGTTCGAGTTCGGCGCCGTAGAGTTGCGCCAACGCCTCGCCGTGGTCGCCCGCGCGGGCCGCGTGAGGCGAGTCGTCCGTCGCGATCAGGATGCGTTTCATCGCTACCTCCGTCCGGACATGGAGCAAGCGGCATGCCGCTTGCGAACATGCTCCGGAAGCCTTTAGGTATGACTCGGGAGCCGTTGCCGAGGTGAATTGTCTCGAAAGTGAGTCGAATTTTCCATTATCGACCCCTACCCGGAACAGGAAACATCCACCATGGTTTCTGAAGAGCCAAAGCTGAAGCGAACTCTGTCGGTCTGGCTGCTGACGCTCTACGGGCTGGGAACGACCGTCGGCGCGGGAATCTACGCACTGACTGGAGAGGTCGCGGGTGGAGCGGGCATGGCTGCGCCCCTGGCGTTCCTGCTCGCCTCACTGATTGCGGGCGTCAGCGCTCTTTCCTTCGCCGAACTCTCATCCCTGTATCCGCAGAGTGCCGGTGAGGCTCTCTACGTTCGCAAGGGGTTCGGCCTGCGCTGGCTCGCGACCCTCGTCGGACTGATGGTCGCGCTCGCGGGCACGGTCTCGGCCGCTGCGGTCGCCAATGGTTTTGTCGGCTATCTGGCCGAACTCGTCGAGATCCCGCGTGCGTTGAGCATTACCCTCTTCGTGATCGGGCTGGGTGCGATCTCAGCCTGGGGAATCGGCGTATCCGTCCGCCTGGCCGGCATCATCACCGTGATCGAAGTCGGCGGTGTGGTGGCGATCATTGCCGCCGCATCCGCATCGCTGACCGATCTTCCCCAGCGCTGGAGCGAGTTCCTTCCGCCACTCGAACTCGGCGCCTGGAATGGAATCCTGGGAGCAACGATACTGGCTTTCTACGCGTTCATCGGCTTCGAAGACATGGTCAACGTGGCCGAGGAGGTTCGCGACGTTCGCCGTTCCATGCCGATCGCCATTATCTCGACTCTGGTACTGACGAGTGTGTTCTACGTGGGTCTGGCGACGGTCGCCGTCCTGGCGGTGCCACCGGAGGAACTGGCCGAAAGCGCCGCACCCCTGGCGATGCTCTGGCAGCGTACGACCGGTCTCGAACCGACACTGATCGGGTTCATCGGCGTGGTGGCCATGCTCAATGGGGCGCTCATTCAGCTGGTCATGGCGCCGCGCGTTCTTTACGGACTGGCTCGCCAGGGTTCGCTGCCGAAAGTTCTGGGGCAGGTACATCCGAGTACCCGTACGCCAGTCCTGGCGACGGTCGTCGCAACGATTGTGACCTGGATTCTGGCGCTGTTCTTGCCCCTGGCTCCACTGGCGGCGATCACCTCGGTGCTGACGCTGGCGATCTTCGCGCTGGTCAATCTCGCTCTCTGGCGGCTCAAGGCCAGACCTTCCAGCGTTTCCGGAGTGCTCGACATACCTCGCTGGGTGCCTGCAATCGGTTTCATCGTGAGTCTGATCTTCGTCGGGATCGCGCTCTTCTGACCTTCTAGGGAATCTCTGCACAGGGAGGATTCGAGCGAGAAGCGGGAGTCGCCGCCTGAGCAAGAAGCGTGATCCGATCGCAGATCCGTAGATCTGCAGAGGGTCGCGCGACGCAGCGCAGGCGGATGCATCGCGCTTCGCAGC
>JAAELY010000494.1 GCA_024226335.1 bacterium | reverse complement strand
TGCGCTGCGTCGCGCGACCCTCTGCAGATCTACGGATCTGCGATCGGATCACGCTTCTTGCTCAGGCGGCGACTCCCGCTTCTCGCTCGAATCCTCCCTGTGCAGAGATTCCCTAGAGGGCCAGAGCTTCAGTGCATCTCGGCTTCGACGGGAAAACGTTCGAAGTAGAAGCCAAAGCGCTTGCGCAACTCATCGGGATCGATGCCGAAATCACCGCGCAGGTCGTAGCGGACTCGCCCGTACTTGCCGCGCGGGTTCTCGGCCATGTATCGAGCGAGCATCTCGCGGGCCGCGTTCGTCATCGGGTGTCCGGCCAACTCGTAGATGCGTTCGACCATGCCGATGTCATCGGCCATGAACTCCTTGAAAGGCACGTCGATGCTTTGCTCGGGCGGAAGCACGTGACGATCGCGCACACAACGGCTCAGGAGTGTTTCGATGCGATTGCACCAGTACGTCGAAATCGCGTCGAGGTCGACGCGTTTGCGCAGCAGGCGTGCGGAGTAGGCCTCCATGGTGATCGTGGAGGCGATCACCGACACCGGATCCCTTGCGGTGATCGCGAAGGTGGCATCGGGAAACGTCTTGTATAGCGGTACCAGCTGTTCCAGATGCTGCGGGGACTTCAGAACCCAGCGATCCGGCCCGCGCTGCCACTGGATGGCCTGGAGTACCTTCTTCATATAGCCGTAAGAAGCCGTCTGATCGCTCGCCAGGTAGGCGTCCCTCAGACGGGGAACGTGCGCAATCCACTCCAGCACATAGGAGGAGAAATCGATCGCCTGCAACTCGATCTCCTCGTGGATGTGCTCGGGAGTCATGTAGTGCATGGCGCGCACGTGCGGAAGCAGGCCGTCGGTTCGTTCGAAGCGCGCCCGGTTGCGGACGTGCCGGGGATCGCGTCCATCGGGCCCGGGCTCCTCTCCCTGGATCTGGATCGGTTCGACGCTCTCCCAGTAAGGCAGTGAACGCAGGCGAGTATCGGCCGAGATCAGGTTCAAGAGGTGGGTCGTACCCGAACGGGGCAGACCGATGATGATGATCGGGCGACGGATTTCGACGTCGAGGATCTCCGGATGTCGCGCGATCAAGTCCTCGACGCGCAGACGATTGAGCGCGTAGCGCACCGTGTCCGAGCGCGCGCCGAGTTGTCCCACCACGCTGAGATTCTCATCTTCCTCGAGACTCTGGCACCAGATTCGCAGACGCTCGCGAAAATCATCCGGGCCGAAGTTCGACAGACCCGTGCGCTGCATCGCTTCGCCGAGGATCGACTCTTCGTCAAACTCGACCTGCAAGCCACTCACTGCCGCGAGTACCTGCTTCTGTGCCTCGTCGAGTACGGGTTCCGCGAGGTCCGTGATGCGGATGTCGGGTCTGCGGCTCATCTTCGTTCCAATAGCTCGCGGTACGAGCGCTCAGACGAAACGCCGAAAATCCGGATCGCGCTTCTCGTTCAGAGCGGCGCCTCCTTCTTCGGATTCCTTCGTGCCGTAGTACAGGGAGAGACCGACGAAACCCATGCCTCCGATCCCGCGAATGCTCTCCGAATCCGCGTTGAAAGAACGTTTGGCCAGTGCAATGGCCGTCGGGCTGCGTTGGACCAGTTTCGCGCACCAGGCCGCGGCTTCCGCGTCGAGTTCGGCTTCGGGAACCACCTTGTTCACCAGGCCCATCTCGAGAGCTTCTGCGGCACTGTAGCGTTCGCACAGATACCACATCTCGCGCGCCTTCTTTTCTCCGATCACGCGGGATAGATAGGCCGTGCCAAAACCCGGATCGACCGAGCCCATTTTCGGTCCGACTTGACCGAAGATCGCATTGTCGGCGGCCAGGGTCAGATCGCATAGCGTTGCCAGGACGTTACCGCCGCCAATCGCATAACCGCGCACCTTGGCGAGAACGGGCTTCGGGACATCGCGGATGACCGAGTGAACCTCGTCGATCGGCATACCGAGGATACCGCGATCCCCCTCGTACTGGCCGTCGTGTTCGGACTGATCTCCGCCGGTGCAGAACGCCCGATCACCCGCGCCCGTAAGAACGATCGCCCCTATGTCCTTGTCGTAACCGGCGTCAGCCAGCGCGCGGACCAGTTCCGCACAAGTCGTGCCTCGGAAAGCGTTGTAGACCTTGGGGCGATTGATTGTGATCGTCGCGACGTGATCGCGTTTCTCATACAGAAGATCTTCGAAATCCATGGAGAGGCTCCTCATCCGTGCATGGTAAGACCGCCCGAGACGCTGATCGTCTGGCCGGTGATGAAGCCGGCGTCATCGCTGATCAGAAACGCGATGATGCCGGGATAGTCGTCGGGTCGCCCGAGGCGGCGCATCGGGATCGCGCGTTCCAATGCACTTGCCAGTCGTCCCGTCTCGTCAAAACGCGCGAACAGCGGAGTGTCACTGGGTCCGGGAGACACGATATTCAAGCAGATTCCGTGGCGGGCGACTTCACGCGCGACCGACTTCGAAAAAGCGATGATGCCGCCTTTGCAGGCCGCGTATACCGACTCGCCCGAGGATCCCACCCGGCCGGCATCGGAGGCCAGACTGACGATGCGTCCGGCGCCGCGTTCGATCATTCCGGGCAGAACGGCCTTTGTCAGATTCAGTGGACCGTAGAGATTGATGTCGATCACTTTGCGCCAGAAGTCGGGTTCGCTGTCGACGAAATCACAGGCGAGGTCCCAACCCGCATTGTTGATCAGCGCATCGACGGGCCCGAACTCGCTTTGAAATGCTTCGAGCGCGACTTCGACCGCCTTCCGATCGACGATGTCGACCTCGAAAGCCCGAGCACTCGAACCACTCGAGCGCAGGGTTTCGGCGGTAGCCTCGGCACCTTCTCCATCCAGGTCGAGGATTCCGACCACGGCGCCCTCTTCGGCCAGTCGTTGCGCGGTTGCGCGACCGATGCCGCTCGCGGCACCGGTGATCAAGACGCGTCTGCCCGTCAACCCCCGAAATCCCGGCATGCCTTCCCCGTCTACCCTATTGACGTTCTCACTATACGCGCCAGGGGCAGAACGAACGACATCGCACTTCAGCGGCGTGATCGGACCGGCGAGGTGATCGAAACCCGCTAGTATCCTCTCATGATCGAGCGAGAAGGGAAGTTCGGAATCGGCCAGGTGGTGCGGCACCGCGTGTACCCGTTTCGCGGCGTGATTTTCGACGTGGATCCGGAATTCGCCAACACGGAAGAATGGTGGCAATCGATTCCCGAAGAAGTTCGACCGCACAAAGAGCAGCCCTACTATCACCTGCTTGCGGTCGGCGAGCGCGGATCCTATGTCGCTTATGTTTCGGAGCAGAACCTGGTATCGGACCCGGAGGGAGGCCCTGTGGCACATCCGCAGGTGGACGAGATCTTCGGTGAGCTTCGCGACGGCTCGTATCAATTGCTTCGACATCGAGCAAACTGAGCGGACTCGGAATCCGGCGCGTCCGAGACAAGAATGATGCTCCGACCGCACTGGATCGCAATCGCTTTGATGCTGGTGGCCTTCCTGGCGCACGGACGCATCCTGAGTCACGATTTCGTCAGCTACGACGATGATACGTACGTCACGGGGAATGCGCGCGTTCTCGCAGGAATGACGCCGGAAGGAGTGCGTTGGGCTCTGACGTCGACGGCCGCCAGTAACTGGCATCCACTCACCTGGGTTTCCCATATGCTGGATGTCTCGCTCTTTGGGCTCCGGGCTTCGGGGCATCACGCAACCAGCCTGGCCCTGCATCTGGCGAATACTGGCTTGTTGTTTGTGTTGCTGATTGCGGGCACCGGCGCTACCGCGCGCAGTGCATTTGTGGCGGGGCTCTTCGCATTGCATCCCCTGCACGTCGAGTCAGTGGCCTGGATTGCAGAGCGCAAGGACGTGCTCAGTACACTGTTCTGGTTTCTCTCGATCCTGGCCTGGTTTCGCTTTGCTCGGATGCGTTCCAGTGCCGCCTACATCGCCGCACTGGGTTTCTTCACTCTGGGTCTGGCTTCAAAGCCGATGCTCGTCACCGCACCCTTCGCGCTGATCCTGCTGGACGTGTGGCCGCTGGGAAGGAGCGGACTGTGTGGACCCGCGCGCAACGATCATCCAATCGAAAAGCAAACGCTGATGTGGCTCGTAGCGGAGAAGATTCCTTTCCTTCTGCTCACGATCGCCTCGATCCTGATCACTCTGAAAGCCCAGGAACTCTCGATCGCGACGACGGAAGCGCTTCCGGTCGCCCAGCGCATCGCCAATTCGATCGTGGCCTATCCGCGTTATCTCCTGCTCACGATCTGGCCTCACGATCTCAGCGCGCTCAACCTGCATCCCAGCCACTGGCCGGCTCAAACGATCGCAATCAGTGCCTCGGTTCTTGCGGCGATCTCCCTTCTGGCCGTCGCCAGTGCTCGGCGCTACCCGTTCCTGATCATCGGATGGCTCTGGTTTCTCGGGACACTCGTACCGGTGATTGGCATCGTTCAGGTGGGAGAGCAATGGATCGCCGATCGCTACAGTTATGTTCCACTGACGGGTATCTTCATCTGCGTATCTTGGGGTGCCGCGGAGTTCTGGAAGCAACGCGCATGGCCGAAGACCTGGGCAATCGTTCTGGCCGCACTCGTTCTGGCAGCCTGCAGCGGCGCGAGTTTCGAGCAGGCGCGCCACTGGCGCGACAGCAAAGCCCTGTTTTCGCGAATGGTCGAGATCGATCCGGGAAATTCAATCGGGCACAATGGTCTCGGTCTTGCGCTGGAACGGATCGGGGCCGGAGATGACGCGCTGGGGCACTACCAACTCGCGACCCGCGGTGCTCCCTATGCGGATGGCGAGTACAACCTCGGTCGATTCCTGATGGACCGGGGCAAGACAGGGAGAGCCATTCCGCATCTCGAGCGCGCCAGCGATCTGGACCCAGACCGAGCCGAGACACATTTCTATCTGGCACTCGCATCGGTGCGCGAAGGTCGCGACCCCGATGCGGTTCGCCACTACGAAGCCGGACTCCTGCGAAAACCCGATGAACTCGGTGCGCGCGAGCAGTTCGTGCTCATTTTGCTGAGGCTTGCAGAGGCCAGCGCCAGAAGAGGAGAGTTTGAAGCCGCCGTTTCACTCGCGGAGCGGGCGGCGGGAGCGTCTGGCAATCCCGCACTCGACGATTTGAAGACCGAAGCCGAAACTCGGCTTGCGCTGTACCGCGAAGCCCTTCGGGAGATCGGATCGGTTCAAACTGAACGTGTATCCCGACCAAAGGCCGAGGACTGATTTCGAGTGAATGGATTTCGACGATTTCTGATCGGGTTGCCCTTCCTGCTAGTCGCGTGTTCGCTCGAGAGCGAACGCGGACGGGAAGAGATCGCCTATGTGAATGCGCGCGTGTACACACTCGATGCCGAACGACCTTGGGCAGAAGCGCTCGCGGTGAGGGATGGCACGATCTTCGCCGTTGGCTCCGAGGCGCAGGTACGGGCCGTCATCAGTGAGCGGGCCGAGGTGATCGACCTCGATCAGCGAATGGTGATTCCCGGACTTCACGACGTCCATGTTCACGCACTCGAGGCGGGTTTGAACCGCGCGACCTGTGAGTTCCCTCCCGTAGCCGAACTGCAGGACCTGGAGGGTATCGCCAGAGAATGCGCGAACGAGCAGGCGGGTCAGACCTGGGTGATCGGTTCGGGCGTTCATCTGACGGCTCTGCGGGAAAAACTCAAACCGGGTTGGAACCCGCTCGAGCGGGCCGTCCGGTATCGCCCCATGCTGGTCCTCGACGACCTCGGCCACGGCGCGTGGATGAACTCGCAAGGACTCGAACTCGCGGGCTTTCGTGCGAATTTCACTGATCCTCCCGGTGGCATCCTGGATCGCGATCCGCGAACCGGTGCACTGACGGGAGTGGTGTTCGAGAACGCCCAGCAAGCCGCCCGCGACGCCGCCCGGAAGCCCAACACCGAGAATCGCGCGGCCAGTTATCGGGGATTGCTTGGCAGCCTGCGCGAACTGAACGCAAACGGCATCACTTCGGTGAGCGACGCTGGAGGATTCTGGACTCGCGGCTATCACGAAGCCTGGAGGCGCGCAGCGTTGGAGGGCAGGCTGACCGTGCGCGCCAGCAATTCCCTGTACCTCTACCCCGATCGCCCGCTCGATGCGCAGGTCGCAGAACTACGGGAAATCGCGGAGAGTCAGGTGTTGAACTCGAACCCCGCGGGCGGACAGTTGCGCTTCGACCAGGTGAAGATCTATGTCGACGGCATCCTCTCGCAGGGAACCTCTGCGCTGAACTCGCGCTATCGGCGCAGGATCGGGCCCGCGTCGGTTTCCCCGCGGGGTTTCCTGTACTTCGAGCCCGATGCTCTGAAGACCTACGCGCGAGAACTCAGCAAAGCCGGTTTTCAGCTCCACTTTCACGCGACCGGAGACCGGGGAGTCGCGCTGGCTCTGGATGCACTCGAGGCCGCGGGAAAAGCAGGTTCGCGACATCGCATCTCCCACCTCTACCTGGTCGATCCCGCGGACTGGAAGCGTTTTGTCGAACTCGAAGTCATCGCCGACTTCCAGCTCTCGCCCGGTTCTTTTGATCCGGAATACCGCGCCCAGCTGAGCCGTATCCTCGGCCGGCGCCGCGCAGCGCAACTCCTGCCACTTGGAGCCGCTCTGGATGCCGGAGTCCACACCGTATTGAGTAGCGACTGGGACGCGGGTCCGCTTTCCCCTTTCGGCACGATCGAGCGCGCACTGCCGTTCTTCGAAACGCGCGAGCAGGGCATCGCACGGAGTCTGCGCATGCTCACACTCGACTCGGCCTATGTCCTGCACCAAGAGCAGCAGACCGGATCGATCGAAGTGGGAAAGTGGGCGGACCTCGCGATCCTGGACCGAGATCTTTTCACGACACAGGATCTCGATGGCACCCAGGTGGTTCTGACCCTGTTCCAGGGTGAGGTCGTGCATCGGGCCGAAGACTGTCTGTTCTCCGCTCCCTCACCCGAATCGGGCGAGGTTCGCTTCGTGTGTCCCGGCCCCTGATACGCGCATCAAGCGAGAAGTTCGAGAGCCCATGAGGCGCTCGGAACGCCGTGCTTCAAGCCAGAGCGATGATCTCGTCAAACGATTCCTGCAGGCATGCGTGCAGGCGCTCTGGTTCCTTGACAGCCAGTCGATCGGAGTTGATGCCTACCTGCAGCACGCCGTCGTAGCTGAACAATGTGACGTTGACTGCGGCTCCGGCCAGCGGTCCGAAGGGGAACATCTGTTCGATCAGCGCACCGCCCATGTACACGGGGAAGGGCGGACCGGGTACGTTGCTGGTCACGAAGTCGACCGCTTTCATCATTCCGCCGACAAAAGCGGTGGCCCCGAGAGCGCCGAGGCGATTGATGGCACCGGACACCTCGTCGATGAAGGGTAGACCCGGTTCTTCACGTTGCTCGCGCACCAGGCGCTGGACGGCTCGCATTCGTTCGCTCGGATCTTCCAGAGCCACGGGAATGATGATACGTGCGGGTACGAACTGATTACCCGCCTGGTCCCCCTTCTCGCCCGTACGCACATCGATCGGCATGCTCATGCGCAATTCCGGGGTCGCCTCACCGAAACTGCGATGGTAGCGATGGAGTCCGCCCGCAATCGCGGCCACGAAAGCGTCGTTCAGAGTCCCGTCCACGGTCTTTGCAGCGGCTCGAAGATCGGCGAAGGCCACCAGCAGGACGTCGAGGTTCACCGAGATCGAGCGGTCCGTCCAGATCGGCGATAGCGGCGCGCTCGCCGGTTTGACCAGCCTCCCGACTGAACCCGCGGTTTCGGCCAGAGAGCGCGCACCGTCCAGGGGGTGCTTCGCCAGTTCGATCAGGCCGCGGCGCAGGGCATCGCCGACTCGCAGACCGCGCTCGGCAGTCGTGCGCACCCGGTGCTGAATCGCCGAGGCGAAGTGTTCCATGTCACCGGTGCGGTTCTGCGGTCCGGGTTCCTCGGCGAGCGTCACGGCGCGTGTTCGCCCGGGGCGCGGCTCTCGCGTGCGTTCGATCAGTGATGTGGTCATGCGAACCATGCCCACGCCATCGGAAATCGCGTGGTGTAAGCGCATAACGACACCGGCCTTGCCGCCTTCGAGTCCCTCCACCACGTGGAATTCCCAGAGGGGGCGATCCTTGTCGAAGGCCTGGCCCGCGAGAGGTCTCGCGTAATCGAGCAGATCGCGGATGGTGCCGTTTCCCGCGGCGCGAACGCGGCGCACGTGAAAATCGCGATCGAAAAGCGGGTCGTCCTCCCAGCGCGGCGGCGAGACGCCGAACGGATCGGCAACCACGCGCTGTCTCAAACGCGGGATTTTCTCGAGCGCGCGGGAAAAGGTCGCGTCGAAGCGCTTGAAATCCGGAGACTGGTCCAGGATCCACACACTCGTGATCGTGGAGCGCAGGACCGGATCCCGTTCGATCTGCCACATCACGGCATCGCTGTCGCTCATCCAGTCTTCGAATACCAGGGCCATCTGCGCTCCGCTCTCTCAGTTGACGGCTCCATTCTACCTCGATTCTGCCTGAGCCATCGGTCTGAATCCGAAGCCGCAGGGACCGAATCGGGCTCCCAGGATGAATTTCCTGAATGAGTACTCCATGACCGGAGCCCGGATGAGCTCCCGGAAGCCGCCTGCCTCCACTTTCTTCTGATCGCCATTCTGGTGCACAATGCGATCTGGACGGAGCGGGATCCGAACGTGAGAAGGAGAGATGAGATGGCGAATGAAGGCGGATGCTATTGCGGGGCCGTGCGTTTCCAGGCGGGAGGCGACGCGCTTTTCCAGGGGCAGTGCCACTGTCGCGAATGCCAGTACGTCTCAGGCGGGGGCCCGAACTTCTTCATGGCCCTACCCGAGAGCGAGTTCGAGTTCACCAAGGGAAGTCCCAAGGACTTCCAGCGCGGGGATCTGGACAATCCCGTCACTCGTCAGTTCTGCGCGGAATGCGGCACTCATCTTCTGAGCAAGGCGCCGACCGTACCGGGAGCCGTGCTCATCAAGGTCGGGACGCTGGACGATCCAGGCGTCTTTGGTGCGCCGCAGATGGCGATCTATACGTGCGACAAGCAGAGTTTTCACCACGTACCGGACGGACTCGCCGCGTTTGAGCGCACTCCCGGCTGAGCCTTCGTCTCAGCCTCATTGCAGGTCTTTTCGCCGTCCGTCGTACTCCGCCAGATCGGCACGAACGGCGTGGGGGCGTATCATGAAAGGTATGCGACGTCTCTGGTTCCGGATCTACTGGCCGCTGCTTCAAGCGTGGGATCGCTTTCGCCTGCGGCGATTGATGCAGCTGCATCCAGGTCTCGAAATCCATCCCGAGGCGAGCACCAATCTGGTGCAGGCCGAGTTCGAACTCGCGCCCGGCGCCCGGCTGCGCATCGGCAAGGGTGTCGTTACCGAGCGCCGCCGCCACGCAGTTCGCTTCAGGATCGGAGAAGGCGGAGAGATCGATATCGGTGAAGACACCTGGCTCTACACGGATCTGGGAACCATGCATCTGCGCGCCTTCGACAATGCTCAACTCTTGATCGCTCCGCGCGGCTGGTTGCACGCGTGCCATCTGAGCGCCAAGAAGCGCATGGAAATCGGCGAGAACGCCTGGATCGGCCCCGGGAGTCGGGTGCTCGATTCAGATCAACACGCGCTCGACGATGCGAACCCGGAGCAGACGGCCGCCATCCGCATCGGAGCTCACACCTGGATCAGCTCGGATGTCTTTGTAATGAAAGGTGTCGAGATCGGAAGCCACTGCGTGATCGGAGCTCGCTCGCTGGTCAACCGATCAATTCCCGACCACTCGCTCGCATTCGGTACACCGGCACGCGTACACGGCCCGGTGGGGGATCGTTCCAAAGTCTGAGCGCGATTCGCATCGCGAATCAGGGGGAGGGGCGTTTGAAGTGCATCAGGAACAACACGTTCGTGTGACGGTGACCGTCCTCGATTCTTTGACTGAAGAGCGAGCCAATCAGCGGGAGATTCAGGACTCCCAGGTGCGAATCGTCTCCGTCTCTTTCCATCTCGAAAAGACTGGCGAGCGGCAGATCCAGGACGCGTAATTCGCGACGATCCGCGGAACGCCGGCTCTCGAAGCCTTTGATGAAGGGGACGGTCAGCACTTCGATGTGCGAATTGTCGGTTCCGTGTCGGCGCGCGTCCAGGAGCGAAACCAGGAAGAGATCCAGGACCTGGATGCGCCGCTCATCGGGGTTGGATTCCCAGTCGAAAAGAGCCAGGTCGAATCGGTGGCGGTGATCGCAATCGTGCCCCTTGTGACGATCGTGGAGCTTGCAGCGTTCGTGATCCCCGGTCTGCTTGCAGCGCTTACAGCGTTCGTGATCCCCGTGAAGCTTACAGCGTTCGTGATCCCCGTTCTGCTTGCAGCGCTCGCAGCGCGGTTCTTGAGCTTCTTTCTCGCAATCCACTTCTGCAAGTACTGCTGAGGGCAGGCCGGACAGGAGCCCGATGAGGCCGATGAGTAGTGCCAAGCGCATGCGAATCTCCTTCATGGTTCCGAGAGTTCGACCGAGCAAACTGCGTGCCGATTCGAAATGTCCGAACGCCGCCTCGCCCCCGATTCGAGTGCAGTGAAATGCCGACAAGTGAATGCCGGGGACTGCCGAGCCTAGCTGACCTCGCGCACGATCGCGATTGAATCGTCCAAGGGCATGCGTTCTCGTACGAAGCTCGCGATTGAATTCAGGGCTTCATCGGCCTCGGGAAGGTCCGGTGAAAAGACCTGGAAAACGTGTACCAGTGTGGGCCAGACTTCGAGCCTCACCGGCGAGCCCGCGGCGCTCGCCTTGTTTGCGTAGCGGCGCGCATCGTCGAAGAGCAACTCCTGCTCGCTCACCTGGATCAACGTAGGAGGCAATCCGGACAATTCGCCGAGCAGGGGCGAGACTTCCGGATTGTTCGGACGACAGCGATTGGACGCCGCCATGCCAACCAGCAGCAACGGTCGCGGAATGCGCATCAGCGGGCCGATCATGGGGCCCAGAAATGGATCGCTCGCGCGATTGCTGCGCCAACTGGGGCTGCGCATGGTGCCATCTGTCGTCGGGGCCATCGCGACCGTGGCGTTTGGCGCGCGCAACCCTCGATCCCGGATCCAGGCGTTGAGCGCGAGTGTCAGATTGCCTCCCGCGGAGTCACCGGCCACATACAAGCCCCGCGCTTCCGAGCGGCCCTCGGGTCCGTTCTCGAGTATCCAACGGTACGCCTTGCGGGCGTCTTCGTGGCACGCCATCAGGGGATGTTCGGGCAGCATCCGATAGTCGATTGCGAGCACCGACGCCCCCGTGAGGCGCGACAGACTGTCGGTCATGCCTCTGTGACTCTTCGGACTGCCGACGCGAAAAGCTCCACCGTGCAGGTAGAGCAAGCGCTGTTCCGAACGTGAGCCTTCGGCTTGCACCCATTCAGCGGCAACGCCATCGACATCGACCGGAGTCACCTGCGACTCGACCTCGCGCCCGAAGAGTTCCTCCGTGTGCAGTCGCTGGGCCGCGACGTCGCGAGGACTCGGCGCCGTCTCGTGGAAAACGCCGAGAGTCTTCACGACATCTTGATGCTGGGGACTGATCGCATGCGCCGGTTTGATCAGTTCGTGTCGAGGCCGGTCGTGCTGGCTGTGATCTGAGGAGTCCAGCAGAACCAGGACGAGCGCGACGACGCCCGCACACAGCAGTAGCACGATCAATCCGATCCACATGGGTGTCTCCTCGCCGATAGCGCCGATCGCTCGATGGACGACAGTGTACCAGCCGGGAGCACTTGGCTGGAAATTCCCATCTGAGCCACAATGCGTGTCACCGAGAGAAGGAAGGTGCCTTGAACCTGGTTTTCGAGTCGCAGTGGGTATGAGACGGCTGATCCTCGGTCTTGCGCTCTTTGGCTTTGCACTTCTGGTGGCCGATGTGTGCACCCGGGTCGATGATCCGTCGCTGCTCGGAGTCAATCCGTCGACGGATGCCTTCGAACCGCCCGAGCCACTTCCTCATTCCGAGTTGCGCAACGTCTTCTGGGGAGACTTGCACATCCACTCCAGCTATTCCTACGACGCGTACACCTTTGGCGTGCGCGCGATGCCCGATGACGCATACCGTTTCGCCAAGGGAGCTCGCATCGAACACGGGGCCGGCTACCCGGTGCAATTGTCGCAACCCCTCGACTTTGCGGCGGTGACCGATCACGCCGTGTATCTCGGCGTAGCCAGGCAGAAGGGGGATCGCGGCGACCGACCCCTGCACGAGATCCTGGCGACCGGCCAACCCTGGCGCATCACGCTGAACTATCTTCGCATCGTCCTGGGACGTCTGGCGAGCGTCGAGGCGCGCGAAGCTTCCTTTGGCGGAGAACCGGTCGGCGAGGTTTCGCTGAACGCCTGGCAGGACATCGTGACCACCGCGGAACGGCACAACGAACCCGGTCGCTTCACGACTTTCATCGCCTACGAGTGGACCTCGATGCCGAGGGCCGAAAACCTGCACCGCAACGTGATCTATCGCTCGAGTGCCGCGCCGAAGTTCCCGTTCAGTTCGCTCGATTCCGAAGACCCCGAAGATCTCTGGGCGGCGCTGGAGAATCAACGCCGCAAAGGCATGGAGACGCTCTCGATTCCACACAACGCAAATGTGAGCAATGGCCGGATGTATTCGCGGGTCCGCTTTGACGGCTCTCCCATGACGGCAGCCTATGCCGAGACTCGCATGAAGAACGAACCCATCAGCGAGATCCTTCAAGTAAAGGGTCAATCCGAGGTCCACCCGCTCCTCGCGAGCGACGACGAGTTCGCGGACTTCGAGATCTACGACCAGATCCTTTCGGCCGAAGGTACGTTCTCGCAGCCTCGCGGCAGCTATTCACGCGATGCCCTGAAGACCGGCCTCGAACTCTCGGCCCTCTACGCCTTCAATCCCTATCGCTTCGGTGTGATCGGCAGTAGCGATAGCCACAATGCCTCTTCTCCCGTCGAGGAGGGGCGCTATCACGGCAAGCTTCCACTTCAAGACGGCACGGCGGGATTGCGACTCGGACAGACGCTCTGGCTACCCGATCGTCAGAACCGAGGGGCACGCTGGAGTGCGATGGGCCTGGCGGCGGTCTGGGCCGAACAGAATACGCGGGAGTCGCTATTCGACGCCATGCGTCGCAAGGAAACCTACGCCATCTCCGGACCGCGAATCGTCGTGCGACTCTTCGGCGGCTGGCAGTTCGAACCGGCCCTGTTGCGCGATCCGGGATTCGTGGCCCAGGGTTATGCCCGGGGGGTTCCGATGGGTGGCATACTGCCGCCCCGCATCGGAGAGGCCGCTCCCCGGTTTGCGGTCGTCGCCCTCAAGGATCCGACGGGCGCGAATCTCGATCGCATCCAGATCGTCAAGGGCTGGCTCGACTCCGACGGAACGGCCCGCGAGCGCATCTTCGACATCGCCGCATCGGACGGGCGCCTGCCCGATCCGAAAACCCGGCGCGTTTCCCCCGTGGGCAATACCGTGAAGCTCGAAGACGCCACGTACAGCAATGAGATCGGTGCCGCACAACTCGAAGCCGTCTGGAGCGATCCGGATTTCGATGCCTCGGCCGAAGCGTTCTACTACGTGCGCGTGATCGAGATTCCGACACCGCGATGGTCGACCTATGACGCCGTGTTACTCGGTATCGAGCCGCCCGAACCGGCGACCCTGCAAGAACGGGCCATCACGTCTGCCATCTGGTACCAACCGACGCGCTGACGGGATCCTTTCGGACACCCGGGGCGCGCCTGAAGTCCGGCAGCGAGTCGGCCTATCGTGGCGATTCAGGCGTGGATAGCGGGCACCCTCTGGCTCCAGCGCACATCGTCCTCCAGTTGGGCAGCCAGACGAATCAGCAGGTCTTCGCGCTCGGTTCCTCCGATCAACTGCACGCCAATCGGCAGGCCTTTGGCGTTCTGGAATAGCGGAAGGGACATCGCGGGTTGCCCTGTGATGTTGAACGGAACGCAGAAACCGAGAAGTGCACCACTGCGCATGAACGCATCGAGTGGTTTGGCGGGATCGGGCAAGATTTCCCCAACGAGCGGGGAGGGCGCCGTGATCGTCGGCGTGACCAGTACATCGAAGCTCGACCACCAGGCCAGCATCTCGCGCCGGAACAGATTGTACGCCTCGATGGCAGCGAGATACTGAGTCGCCGAAATCGTCTTGCCCATTTCACTGACCAGCCAGTTGTCAGAGTCGACATCTCCTTGATCGAGTGTGCGGCCGATTGCCTGGCCCATGTTTTCCATATCGCGCGCCTGGCTGGAGCTGATCACATTCAAGACGTGTGGAAGCAGCGCGTCCGTGAATAGGTTTTCCGGGTAGGCAATCTCGACCTTGTGCCCGAGAGCTTCGAGTCGGCGCCCCGTGTCCTTCATCGCCGCGTCACAGTCCGGATGCAGTGGGCCGTCCGTCTGGCGATCGACGATGCCGATGCGCAGTTTGCCCGGATCCGCACCGACTTCGCTCTTGTAAGGTGTGGCAGGTGACGCCACCGCATAGGGATCTCCGGGCATTCCTCCCTGAACCGCGTCGAGCAACGCGGCGCAGTCGCGCACACTGCGCGTGACCGCGAATTCGTAGACCATTCCGGCCCAGCCCTCGGCCCCATCCGGTCCGAGCGAGACCCGACCGCGCGAGGGCTTCAGCCCCACGAGTCCGCACTGGCTCGCGGGATTTCGAATCGAACCACCGCCGTCGCTCGCATGTGCGAACGGAACGATTCCCGCAGCCGTGGCGGAGGCCGCGCCACCGCTCGAACCACCGGAGGCGTGGTCCGCATTCCACGGATTGCGCGTGGCCCCATAGGCGTCGGGTTCGGTGATCGACCAGGCTCCCAGTTCGGGGACATTGGTTCGTCCCACCGTGACCAGTCCTGCCGCATCGAACTTCTCGACCAGGTAGGAAGTGTTTGCAGCACAGAATCCGGCGTCCTTGAGGAAGCGCGTGCCCCAATGGATCGGGTCTCCGGCTCGAGCGCCAGAGCCGAGGTCCTTCAAGAGAAACGGCACACCGCGAAACGGACCGTCGGGAAGTTCGCCGCGCGATTGCTCGATCGCGCGATCAAAATGTCTGTGGATCACGGCATTGAGCTGTGGATTCAGTCGTTCGATCCGCGCGATCGCCGCTTCGACCAGTTCCACTGGCTTGACCTGTCCTGAAGCCACGGCTTCGGCTTGTCCCGTGGCATCGACCTTCGCCCACTCGTCCTGCATCTCTCATCTCCCTGTACGAATTCCCGGCCCGGGATACTCCTCGGGCGTTCCTGTCCGACGCAATTCCAACCCTAGCACGGGCCGTCCGGGACAAGCTCTGTTTACACAGGGGAAGACTCCGAATAGGATGGGCGGATGGCCATTTTCGACTACACCTCTCGAGGCTTCGATGTGCGCGCCGAGATCGCGCAGATTCACCGGACGAGTTGGAGCAGCATTGCGCGCGCCGGTTCCCAGTGGACCGGCTTCCAGCGCGTCGAAATTGCGCGCCAGGCTCGCGCCACGCGTGCTGCGCGAAACGAACCACCCTGGCTGCGCAAGGGACTCCCCGAGGCCGAGGAGTGCCTTAGCGACGAAGCCGTGGACGCCGCCCGCACGATTGCCGCCGATGCTCGCAAGATCGATCGCGACTGGGCGGCTGCAAAGATCGCCGCACTGGGCGAGGCCGCCTATGTCGAACTCGGTGCGATCGTCGCCACCGTGAGTGCAATCGATGCGTTCGCCGAAGCACTGGGTATCGCGCACGAAGCCCTTCCCGAACCGGTTGCGGGAGATCCAGACGGTGCAGTCCTGGACACGGCTGTGGATGCGGGCGCCTATGTTCACATGATGGATCCGTGGACGGGTCCCAACGTCGGGCGCGCACTGAGCCTGGTTCCGGAAGCCAATAGTCTTTTCATGGCCAATGTCATGGCGATGTACAGCAGCACCGGCGGAACCTTCTTCGATCTGGTCTGGGACGGCCCGCTATCACGCCCCCAGGCGGAACTACTCGCGTCGCGCGTAGCGGCCGTGAACGAGTGTTTCTACTGAACCACCTCGCACGTACTGCTGCTCCGTGAGAGCAGCGCGAAGATCGAGCAGAGCGTCGCCCTCGAGGCCACCGTGGGACAGGCCGGCGGTGGCGGCCTCGAGCACGGCGAGCAACTGGTGCGCTTTGGTGAGGCGATCACGCGCGGAAATGAAGATGCAGATGAAGCGCGAAGCGCTCTGCGTGCGGTCCTCGGTGAACACGGCTTCTTGGAAGCTGCGGGTATCGTGGGCATCTTCAACGGTCTCGTGCGTACCGCAGACCTGAGCGGCATCCCCATTGACGAAGGCACCCTGCACGGCTCGGCGAGCTTCGTTCAGGATCTGGGACTCGACGATTTCGCCGGTGCGGCCAATACCGATCTGGAAAGGGCTGACCCGACGGCTGAGCGCGGCCACCTGCTGGGCGCAATCGAAACCTCCTGACGGACCGCCGCGAACCTCGCAATCGTCTTTCGGAGTTGACGCCTAATTCGCGGCGAGTTCCGAATCGATCATCTTCTTGAGGTCCACGAGGCTGAGTCGAACGAGTGGCTTCTGGTTGACGAAGAAAGATGGAGTACCGGAGACCCCGAGCCTTTCGCCGTCGATTCGGTCGGTCGCGACCAGTCGCTTGTGGGTGCCGCTTTCGATCGATTGCACGAACGCGTTCATGTCCAGGCCGATTTCACGGGCGTAGCCGGGAATCAGTTCGGGCTTGGGCGCGTGATGGTCGCCCCAGGCCGGTTGATGTTCGAACAAGGTGTCGAGCATTTCCCAGTAGCGGTCTTGCGCCCCCGCAGCTTCCAGTGCACCGGCTGCGTAGACGGAGTTCGGATGGTACGGCATGTAACGCATCACGAGCCTCACTCGGCCGGAGTAGCCTGAGATCAACTGCTTGACCGGTGCGTGAGCCTTCCGACACGCCTCGCACTCCGGATCGAAGAACTCGACGACCGTGACCTCCGCATCTGCGGGCCCGATGAAGCGGCTATGGGGCCGGACGAAAACCGCAGGATCGCTCGTCGCCTGTTTCCGTACCTGCTCGGATCGCTCCTGATCTTGGCTTCGAGAGTAGATCGCGGCGGCGATTCCAAAGGCCGCGAGAAGTGCAATGGCGATCGCTCCCAGTCTGTAGACGTCTTTCATTGACTCGCTTTCGGCTGCGTTCGCTGGTGGGCGACAAGACTACCCAGGATCGCCAAGAATGCGACCAGAGACATCATGGGGATGCTCGCGAAACCCAGAAATTCGATCTGTTGCTCAGAACACGAGACGCCGCCGGTGCATGGGCTGAGCGCCTCGTCGATCAAACCGAGTTGGAGAAGATTGTGGTAGGTCGAGATCACCAGACCGGCGATCACCAGGGGCAGGGCGTAGGCGCTGATCCTCTGGTCGCGCAAAGCGATGCCGACCGCGAGCACAGCGGTCAGCGGAAACAGGCAGATGCGCTGGTACCAACACAGCGTGCAGGGCGGCAGCTTCATGATCTCGCCGAAGAACAAGCTGCCCAGCATCGCAACCAGGGCAAACCCGAACGCCGCATAGGCGAAGCCAAACGGGGGCGGGTCGCGATCGCTTGACTGTGCAGCGTTGCTCGTCATCGCTCGGGATTCCTCGGGGGTCGCTCGTGAATGCGCGACCTGGCCAGCGGCATGCAGAGTCGCCCTATTCCAGGTGAGTCCAGCTCGTGTGGCCTCGCTTCAGCAGGCGCGCGCTCGAGGCATAGCACGACTTGGAAACGAAGGGCTTCACCTCTTTGGCGCGGGTGCGACACAGATCGGCTTTCAGTTCGCGCGCGGCCACGACTTCCGGATCGTCCCCCGGTGCGAGCGCGATCAGGTCGATGACGTGCAGCGCCAGTTGCGTTTCACCGGAATCCGCCAGAGAGCGGGCTCGGACTAGCACGGCCTCGCGATCGACAATCGCCGAAAGGACCGCGCTGGCGGCCTCCGGTCGGGGCGCCGGGTGCAGATGCGTCGGATTTCGATCCCACCAGCCGTTCTCTTCGCGATACAGATCGCGAACGATGTACTCCGGAGCGCCGTAGATTGGCATCATCCAGGGGTGATCGAAGTGTTCAGCCGGAAAGTTCATGTCTGCCAGGATCTCGCTCTCGTCCATGCCCCGGTTCATGCGTCCCACAACCTCGTCGCGCAGCCAGTGCAGCGCGGCCGACATCGCCTCGAGCTGTTCGCGGACGGCTCGCGCTCCTTCGACCATTGGGCCGAATTCGGTCATCAGGCGTTCGGCGCCCAGGGCGGCCAGTCGATCGAGCGAATCGGCCCAGCGAATCGTGAAGCGCTGGGTTCGCAGCGGCGTGCCGATGTTGGGAATCGAGAGTCCCGGCGTCGCCGCACCACCGCACAACAGGCCATCGTCGGGGAGCCAGAGCGCCAATGCGTCGTCGACTTCCGACGGTGCCCAGATCAACTCCACGCGTCGACGGCCTCCCACTAGCGTCATCGTGTCGGCAAAGGTCTCGGTGGGATCGAAGAGTTTGAAGCCCGGTGCGAACAGCTCGATGGAAAGACCCTTGCGCCCGGGAAACTGGACCGCGGCCATGCGCCGTTGCAACTCCTCGGTTTCGCGATAGCGGGCGTAGCGCTTGGGCAGGTTCTCGTGTGCGACCAGTCGCAGGGGCGGGTCGCCGCGTTCGGCGTTGTGCTTCTGCCAGATATCGACTGTCGAGTTGTAGCCGTTGTGCCCGTGGGAATAGACGATCGCGTGAACCGGCTGCTCGGTGTGTTCGCGCAGGGCCGTGAGCATGCCTCTGACGTGCAGGGGACCGCTGACGTCGATCACGATGACTCCCGCATCGCTCTCGATCGCGAGTGAATTTCCTTGACCCGGGAGTACGAAGAGCCCGGAACCCAGTTCCTTCCCCGCCAGGGCACCAACGAGGATATTTTGATCGTCTGCCATGACGATCAGTATACGGGTTCCGGGTGCTCCTCAGGGTCCGGTCGGACTCAGTCGTCGTGAGCCCTGCCCGATCTGAGGTCGTGCTCGAGCCACTCGCGGGCACTTTCCCGGGTCTCTTGCCACGAGCCCAGCGGTGCGCCGTGATCCAGCAGATACAGCGCAGTCTTCGCGTGCTTGTTCTGCACCGCGCAGGTCAGCGCCGTTTCGCCGGTCCGGGTCACCGGGCTCAGATCCGCACCGGCTCCGACCAATACCTCGATCGCTTCGAGTTGGCCGGCGCGGGCGGCGTCCATCACACAGGTGTGACCGTTGGAGCGAGTCGCATTCACATTGGCGCCGTGCCCGGTCACGTAGCGCACGACGTCGACTCTGCCATGCCGCGCGGCGATACCGAGCGCGGTGTAGTCGGATGCGCTCTGCTGTTCGAGATCGCATCCGTCCTCGACCAGGCGCTGGACGGTAGCGAGATCGCCGGTCTTGGCCGCCGCCGTGAGTTCAGTATTGCCGTCTAGATCCGCTTCAGTTCCCATGGAGACCACTTCCTCCCAGTGAATTTGGACCAACTCCATTTTCGCATATCCGAGCGGTTCAATCAGGAGTTTTTCGCTTCAGAAGTGCAGCGCGGCTTGTAAATAGGCAAAGGTGGAACGATCCACCCCATTGGAATTGGGCGCATCATCCATGAACTCACCGGCGAAAAGCCAGGCGGCCCCGGCTTCGATGCGCAGATTTCCGGGTAATGCGTCCCATCGCACCCGCAGCTCGATCTGGGATGCGATGAAGTCTCCCGAGTCCCCGGCCGGATCGACAACGCCGCTCGCGACCCAGGCATCGTTGTCGGAAGCCAGCCAGAAACCGCGAATGCTGACCATGCCGGCGAGATCGGCGCACGGCTTTGCGCTCAGGCGCAACCCCGGCGTGCTGAGATTGGCACGCGCAAACGGCCCGTAGATGCCGGTCGGACCGAAGTCGAAGCGTCGGGCGCCGAAGAGCGTGTCGAAGCGCTCGTTGTCCGTGTCGCCGGGTGACGCGTCACCGCTGGCGTAGTCGTACTGAGCGACCAGGCGAGGAGACCCCGGCGAGTCGAAGCTGTAACCGATTTCGGCGTGATGGAAGTGCGCTTTGTGCTCGAGTTCGATCGCGCTGAGAGTCGAAGACCGCGAATGGCCGAACTGGAAGACCGACTCAAACTGATAATCCCAGGCCGCGCTCTCGGCGGGGCGCCAGATGCGGAATCCAGGTGTGTACAACTCGCGATTTCGAGTCGAACGATCGCTGTCGTCCTGTTCGTGCAGACCGAAGACGAAGAACTCGGCGCGATCCTTCCACGTCAGTTCCGTACGCGCGTATGCGCCCCAGAAGATCACGTCGAGATTCTCGCGATCTGCTCGGGCATCGTTCGCGCGAAGTTCTGCGCTCGAACCGGGACGCCTCTGCACGGGCAGGGTGTAGAAGCCGCGCAAGGTGTGCGGGCCGCGCCTCCACACAAGGTCGAGACCGGTGAACGCGTTGATCGTATTGCGGAAACGGTTGCGGGCAACGAGTCGTCGATCCCCGACATCCATCGTCATACGCCCGAGTCGGGCGCTCGTGTGGCCCTTGAACGGACCCTTGAGGTTCAGTTCCAGATTGATCTGCAACCAATCGGTGGTATTGACGATTCCGGAGGTGACAGGAGTACTGGCATCGTCTTGCCCGGCGCGCGAGTCCATGAACTCGACCACCAGTTGAAGTGGCTCGGCGAGTTGCAGTCGAGCCTTGAGAATCGTGCGCGCGACCAGGATCTGGTCATCTCCGCGCCGGCCGATGCGAAAGCGGTCGCTGAGCGTTTCGATGCGGGTGCGGTGCTCGCCCGAGAGTTCCAGACCCGAGAGCACTTCGCCGAGGCGCCACGGTTCGTCCGCGAAGCTCGAGCACGGAATCAGCGCGGCCAACGCGCACGCGACCGCGCAGATCCAACTCCAGCCGCCCCGCATTTCCACCCCTCATTACCCGCCGCTTCTCAGCCGTGCAGGCTCTGCGGGTGGATCATACAGAAGTTCGCTTCGCGAGTTCCCGCTCATCCACGGCTCGAAAATCAGTCCGGGACTTCATCTCCGTCGTATTGCGGAAGCCCGTCGCTCACCTCGAACCACTTCGCCTTTTCCGCCACGTTGAAGTGAGCCGAAGAGCGATGCACGGGGTCCTGGTCGATCAACCCGAGTCGCATGCTCAGCCAGTCTGGTAGGGAAGTGTGTCGGGCGTAGATCGGAGAACCGCAGACGCGACAGAAGGCGCGGAATTTTCCTGCTGAAGACTCGTATTCGCCAAGCGAGTTCCGCTCGGACCGCAAGTGGAGGTTCTGCGCGCGAACGGGTGTGTTCGCTGTGAATGCTGTCCCGCTCGCCCTCCGGCACGACGTGCAGTGGCAGTACGCGAAGGGCCCGAGTTCAGCGTCGATCTCGTAGCGGATGGCTCCGCACAAACAGCGGCCCGTAAACATGGGTGCGAGCATACACGATGTCTTCGAAGAGGCATTCTGGCGACGCTGATGGACCTCGCGGAGACCTGATAGGATTGCGATTGAAACCGACCCCAGGAGGATCCATGAAACTCTACACCGGGATGGGCCCCAACCCCCGCGTCGTCAATATCTTTGCCAAGGAAAAGGGTCTCGAGATTCCCTCCGAGACCGTCGACCTGATGGCCGGCCAGAATCGCCAGGAAGCCCATCTGAAGCGAAATCCCGCGGGTCAGCTACCCAGTCTTGAACTGGACGACGGGCGCTTCATTTCCGAGATCATCCCGATCTGCGAGTACCTGGAAGAACTCCAGCCGGAGCCGAGCTTGATCGGCACCAGTGCCGAGGAGCGAGCCACAACGCGTATGTGGGTGAGGCGCCTCGATCTGAACATCGTCGAGAACCTGGCCAACGGCTTCCGGTTTTCGGAGGGCATGGGCCTGTTCAAGGACCGCATCCACACGATCCCGCAGGCCGCGGATGACCTGAAGGCCATCGCGCAGGAGAAGCTCGCCTGGCTCGATGACTTGATGGGCGACAACGCCTTCATCACAGGCAAGAACTTCACACTGGCCGACATCCTGTTGTTCGGATTCCTGGAATTCGGCGCATCCGTCGGACAACCCCTCGACGGGAACCTGGGCTGGATCAAAGCCTGGTACGAGCGAGTGGCCGCACGACCTGGAGTGTCGGCGGGATAGCATCCGGGTTTGATTCGACGCTCTGGCTCACCCGGAATCCGGGTGAGCCAGAGTCATCGTTCAGAGTTCCTTGTCCGCGATCAGAGCCCCTTGTTCGGGTTGATCAGGTACTTCTCTCCGGTCGCCTGACGACCGTAGGTCTCCATCGAGTCCCGCTGAAGCACTTCGGCCAGCGAGACCTCGCGCGTGTAGTGACTGGCAAAAGTGGTCTTGATCTCGGCGGCTACGCGTTCTCTGAGTTGCTGAGCGCGCTCTTGCCCGATGCGCTGCAGGAAGGGCGGTAGCAACCAGCCACCAATGCCCCAGGCCATGCCAAAGCTCCGGTCGAGTTGGGTCGGCGTGCGATCGAGACCTCCGTAGATATAGACCTGCTTGTGTGTCGTCGATCCGTAGCGGCTGTACTCCTCGGCACCCATGCTCGCGGCGGCTTCCATGCAGGTGAGAATCCGGCTCGTGAGTCTCCCGCCCCCCGTCGCGTCGAAGGCGATCGTGGCTCCCGTCGCAGCGAGCGCTTCGGTCAGCTCTTCTGAGAACTTCGGATCGCTCGAGTTGCAGACGTATTTTGCTCCCAGATCTCGCAACAGGTCGACCTGTTCCTGCTTGCGCACGATATTGACCAGTTCAACGCCGTCCGCGATGCAGATCTTGTTCAGCATCTGGCCGAGGTTCGATGCCGCCGCCGTGTGCACCAGGGCTTTGTGCCCTTCGAGTTTCATGGTTTCGACCATGCCCAACGCGGTCAGCGGGTTCACGAAGCACGATGCGCCTTCAGCCGGTGTCGTCCCGTCTGGCAGGGCCAGGCACATGAATACGGGTACGCAGCGAAACTGGGAGTAGGTTGCACCGCCCAGGATTGCGACGGTCTTCCCGAGCAACGCCTTCGCGGCAGCAGAGCTTCCCGTCTCGACGACGACTCCAGCGCCTTCGTTTCCGACCGGCAGGGACTGATCGACCCGCCCCGCCATCGCCTTCATCAGCTTTTCCGGAACATCCGCTGTCACGACGGGCCGCTCGGCACTTCCGCCAAACTGGGCAGTCGTCATGTCTGCGGTGCCGAAAAGCAGGCCGAGATCGGACGGATTGATCGGCGCGGCTTCGATGCGCACGAGCACATCGTTCTCGCCTGGCTCTGGGGCGGTACCCTCGGCCAACGAGAGTTCGAGCTGGCCATTGCTGCGGATCTGGGAGCGGAGCTGGAGCGAACTGGGCGACATCATTTTCCTCCTTCTGTTCGCGTCGAGCATCGCACGAATGGACTCGAGGCGTCAGTACTCCGTTCTTGAACTCGGCATCGATTGCCTCGCACGGCTTCCGTTGTCGACCCAATACCGGGAATTCAGTCGTCCTCGACCGGTCCCGTGGGAAGATTTCGAGCGTGCACAAGGACGAAGAAAACGGGCATGAGGATGAGTGTGACCAGTGAGATCGTCACGACGCCGCCTACCATTGGAGTGGCAATACGGCGCATGGTCTCTGAACCCGTTCCTGCTCCCCACATGATCGGAAGCAAGCCGATTGCGTCGGAGGCCACCGTCATCAACAAGGGCCGGGCTCGGTAGGTCGCACCCTCGATCGTGGCACGCCACAGGTCCTGCACTGTTCGAAGAGCGCCCGAATCCAGAGCGCGATCGCGGGCCTGGTTCAAGAAGAGCAGCATGATCACGCCCGTCTCGGCTGTGAGCCCGGCCAGTGCCAGGAATCCCGCGCCGACGGCAACACTGAAGTCGTAGTCGAGCACCCAGAGCAGCAAGACTCCCCCCACGAGCGCAAACGGCAGGCAGGACATTACGAGCAGCGCATCGCGAGTGTTCCTGAAGACCACATAGAGCAGGAAGAAGATCACTCCTAGAGTTGCGGGGACGATCAGGGCAAGGCGATTCCGGGCGCGTTCCAGATACTCGTATTGACCGCTCCACTCCAGGGTATAGCCGGACGGCAGATCGAGACGGTCTCGAAGCACCTCGCGCGAGTCTCGCACATAGGTGCCGATGTCGATTCCATCCAGACTGATGAAAACCCAGGCACTGGGTCGCGCGTTCTCGGTCTTGATCGCCGGAGGACCTTTCACGAAGCTGAGCGAAGCGAGCTGTTCAAGGGGCACCTGTGCGCGACCCGGAGTCGAGACGAGGACGCGCCGCAGGGATGCGAGGTCGTCCCGAAGCTCTCGGCTGTAGCGCAGATTGACGGGGTAGCGTTCCAGGCCTTCGACCGTCTGCGTGATGTTCAGGCCGCCGACCGCCGTCTGGATGACGTCCTGGACGTCACGTACGGTAATTCCGTAGCGGGCGATCTGTTCACGATCGATGTCGATATCCAGATAGTTTCCAGCGAAAACCCGCTCCGCGTAGACGCTCTGTGTACCGGGAACCTCGCGCAGGATCGCCTCGACGTGTTCTCCGAGTTCTTCGAGAACCGAGAGATCGGGGCCGGAAATCTTGATGCCGAGGGCGGTCTTGATTCCGGTCGAAAGCATGTCGATGCGTGTCTTGATCGGCATCGTCCAGGCATTGCTCAGCCCCGGGAATCGGATCATTCCGTCGAGTTCCGCGACCAGCTTTTCTGGCGTCATGCCGGGCCGCCAGGCGCTTCGAGGTTTCAATGTGATGGTCGTTTCGATCATGCTCAGCGGCGCCGGATCCGTCGCGGTTTCAGCCCTTCCGACCTTGCCAAACACGCGCTCGACCTCGGGTACCGAGGCGATGATCCGGTCCGTCTGTTGAAGCAGTTCTCGGGCTTTTGCGATGGAGATTCCAGGGAGCGTGGTCGGCATGTAGAGCAGATCGCCTTCATCCAATGGGGGCATGAACTCAGAACCGATGTGCTCGAGTGGATAGACGCTCGCGAGAAGCGCGAAACCGGCGATCGTCACCACGGTGAAACGATGTCGAAGGGCCGCGCTGAGGGCAGGTCGATAGATCCACAGGATCAAACGGTTCAACGGGTTGCGCCGCTCTGGCAGGATCGTGCCTCGAACCAACCACATCATCAATGCGGGAACGACCGTGATGGAAAGAAGCGCGGCGCCGAGCATCGCATAGGTCTTCGTGAACGCCAGTGGTTTGAACAAACGCCCTTCCTGGGCTTCGAGGGCAAAGATCGGCAGGAATGAAATCGAGACGATCAACAGGGAAGCGAACAATGAGGGGCCGACTTCCACGGCTGCGTCGATCAGGATCTCGCGCCGTGGCTTTTGACCGCTGTCGCGTTCGAGGTGCTTATGAGCGTTCTCGACCATGACGATTCCCGCATCGATCATCGTGCCGATGGCAATCGCGATGCCGCCGAGCGACATGATGTTGGCGTTGATGCCCTGGTGGAACATCACGATGAAGGAGAAGAGAATGCCGAGGGGCAGAATCAGGATCGCCACAAGCGCACTTCGCATGTGCATGAGAAAGACCGCGCAGATCAGGGCGACGATGAGGGCCTGCTCCAACAGTTTCTCGCCGAGATTCTCCACCGCGCGTTCGATGAGCGGCCCGCGATCGTAGACCGGAACGATTTCCACACCGGGCGGGAGACTCGTCTCGACCTCGGCGAGTTTCTCTTTGACCTTTCGGATGGTCTCGAGTGCGTTCTCTCCGTAACGCATGATGACCACTCCCGCGGCGACCTCTCCTTCACCGTCCAGATCAGTGAGGCCGCGGCGCATCTCCGGGCCGATCGACACCGTCGCGATGTTCCGCAGCAAGATCGGCGTTCCGGACTCATCGGCACCTACGGCGATCTGTTCCAGGTCGCGGGTCGATCGGACGAAACCCTGGCTGCGCACCATGAACTCCGTCTCCGCCTGTTCGAAAAGCCGTCCGCCCACTTCGCTATTGCTGCGCTCAATCGCGCGGCGAACGTGGCTGAGCGAAAGCCCGTAGGCCGCGAGCGGGTTCGGGTCTACTTCGACCTGGTACTGGCGCACATGACCGCCGACGCTTGCCACTTCTGCGACACCGGGAACGGTCTGAAGGGCGTAACGGAGGTGCCAGTCCTGGATGGAGCGAAGCTCGGCCAGATCGTGTCTGCCGGTACGGTCGACCAGAGCGTATTCATAGATCCAGCCGACACCCGTGGCATCCGGGCCCAGTGTCGGCGTGACCCCGGCGGGCAAGCGCCCGGAGACGGTATTCAGCAATTCGAGCACACGGCTTCTCGCCCAGTAGAGATCCGTACCATCCTCGAAGATGACGTAGACGAAAGATGTGCCGAAGAACGAGTAGCCGCGAACGGTCTTGGCTCCGGGAACGGCAAGCAACGCCGTCGAGAGCGGATAGCTGATCTGGTCCTCGACGACGCGTGGCGCCTGGCCTGGATATTCCGTGAGTACGATGACCTGGACGTCCGAGAGGTCGGGAATCGCATCGAGCGGAGTGTGGAAGACTGCATAGGCACCCCAGGCCAGCAGTGCAGCCACGCCGAGCGCAACCATGACGGGGTTGTTGGCGGAGGCCTCGACGATGCGGCGGAGCACGACGTCTACTCCATGTCTCGGCTGCCGGAATCCCGACCATCCGAGTCCAGTGCTGAGTCTGCGTTCTCGCCGGCTCCGGCGGCCCGGAGTTTCCGGACCGCTTCTCGGAGTTTGCTCTCGCTATCGATGAGGAACTGACTGGAGATGACGATGTCTTCGCCCGATCGTAGACCGGAACGAACTTCGAACCAGCCATCTCCCGTGTCGAGTCCGAGTTGGATGTCTCGCGGTTCGAAACGTCCCTCGCCCAGCGAAACGACGGCGATCGCCCGGGTTCCCGAACGGATGATGGCATCGGTCGGGACAGCGATCACATCCGAATGAGGTGCACCCGTGATCACCGTATTGCCGAACATTTCCGGTTTGAGTTTGCCGTCCTTGTTATCGAGTTCGAAGCGCACTTCCGCCGTGCGAGTCTTCGCATCGAGAAATGGAGCGATGTAGCTGAGTTCGCCGCGCATCCACTCTCCGGGCAATGAACGCAGTTCGATCGCCGCTTGCTGGCCGAGCGCAAGCCACGGAAGTTCGTACTCGTAGATGTCCGCAAGCACCCAGACACGAGACAGATCGGCAATCGTATAGAGGTTCAGGTTTGGCCTGACCTCCATTCCCGAGCGCACACCGAGTTGAGTCACGACGCCCGAAGCCGGCGCGTAGAGGGTGAGGGTCCGTTTTACCTCGCCCGTCTCGAGAAGGCGTTGGATGTCGCGTTCGGGAACATCCCAGAGCGCAAGGCGTCGTTTCGTCGCCGCGAAAAGCGATTCACCTCCGCCTCGAACATCGTCGAAGGGACTGCCTTCCGTCGCGTCCCGATAGCGCGCGGCGAGCAGAAGCTCTTCCTGTGTTGCGACGAGTTCGGGTGAGTAGATCTCCAGAAGCGGCTCTCCACGCTTCACCGTCTGCCCGATGAAATCGATGAACAGCTTTTCGACCCAGCCCTGCACCTTCGTGTGCACGTGGGCGACGCGACGCTCGTCATACGCGATGCGGCCCACGGCACGCACCGAGCGCGCGAGGTCCCTCCGTTCGATTGTGAGGGTCTTCACGCCGATGTTCTGCACGGTAGCGGAATCGATGACGACACTGCGTCCGGGCGTCTCGCCGCTTCTGTCGGGACACTTCGGAACGAGGTCCATTCCCATGGGCGACTGCCCGGGTTCCTCCCGAATGAAAGTTGGGTCCATGGGAGCCACCCAGTAGAGCGGCGATGCGCCTCCGGGACACGGGCCTTGTGAGGTCGCACCGATGGCACTCTGATCGATCGGGGATTCCTTCGGGAACAAACCGCGCCCCCACCAGCCAGCGGCCAGGGCCAGGGGAAGCAAGACGAGCAGGAGAAGGAGTTGTCTCGCGTTCATCGCAGTTTCTCCCCGGCCGCAGACTCGAGCGCTGCGAAGGCCAGGCGTTTGTCGGCTCGCGTGCGAGCCAGGCGAAGTTCTGCACCCAGAAGCCTGACCTGACTATCGAGCAGACTCAGGAACCCGATTCGCCCGACTTTGTATCCCGAGCGACTCGATTCGAGGGATTGCTGTGCCTGTGGAACGAGTCCTGTCACGAGAAGAGCTTCTTCGGATGCAGCGCGGATCAGTTCCGCATGAGCGCGGCGGGTCTGGGATGCGAGCGCAGCGCGGGTAGCCCGATAGTCGGCTTCGGCACGGCGCAGAAGCGCTTTCTGTTCGGCTACCCGGGCGCGCCACTTCGAACGATTGACGGGAATGCGAAGAACGACTCCGGCGGAAAGAAAGTCGTCACCGTCTACCCTGTCTCCGGTGACGTTCGAACGCACTCGGTAGCCAATGCCCAGATCGACGTCGGGAAGCCCTTCGAGTTCGACCGCGCGCACCCGCGCACGGGCCGCTTCTACGCTGCGGCCCGCAGCGCGAAGCCGGGTGCTTCGTTCTTCGAGCGCGCCGAGAAGTGGCCGGAGCAGAGGTTCTTCGGTCGTCATCCTGAGTTCGGAGGTCCGCGAGAGCCGTGTAGTTGCGGGCAAGTCGAGGAGTTCGACCAGCCGGGACTCGGCTCGCTCGATCGCTTCCACACGACGCAGACGTTCGCGAAGCAATGCAGTCAGTTCGACCTGTGCGCGCAGCACGTCCTGTTGGAGACCGCTTCCGACGCGATACCTGGATTCTGCAGTCTCTGAAAGCTGCCGAAGCAGGCCGATGTTTCGACTCGTGATGTCGAGCGCTTGTTGGGCAAAACCGAGTTCAGCCCACGCCACTTCCACCGCACTATCGGTCAGGAATCCCTGATCCTCGACGAGCAGTGCAGAGGCCTGCGCGGCGCGCCTCGCCGCTTCTTCGCGCCGCGACAAAAGTCCGGGAACGGGGAGCTTCTGGCGCAACCTGAACTGGTGGCCCGATAGGGGCGTCGAGTGAAAGTCGAGGTCTCCCGTCGGAATATTGCTGGCCTCGTACGCGAGTCGGGGATCTTCCAGCGATCCGGCCGGTACGATGCGATGCCTCGCAGCAGAGGCTTGCGCGGCGACTCGCTGGAGTGTGGGATTCGCTTCGCGCGCTCGCTCGAGACACCAGGAAAGTGTCAGCGGTTTCGGAATCGCCGCACGGGTTGCTTCCGAATCAAACGATGTGGGTTTCTCGCCGCCTTCACTGGCCTGAGCCCAGGCTGAAAACGCTAGCAGCGGAAGCAGGGCGATGATCACGCCTGCTCCCACAGTGGTTCTGTTCTTCATTGCCGATCTCCCGAAGTCTCGATTCCGCTGCGCGAAGTTTCGACACAGCACCAGGGTTCCGTCGTGTCACGAGATCGCGCTGCGCCGACGGCTGATCCGTTCAGAGCGCAGCGGTGTCCTCGAAACGCGCAGAGCCGCGTGGGGACTTCGGGAAATCAGATGATGAGAATCGACTTGAGAAGAAGGATGTCGGGCGGTGGTATTCGCGCGACGTCGAGCCTGACGAACTCGCGATGGGCGGGTGGCGGAAGAGGGCGGAACACGACCGTGCTCGCGATCGCGGGCGTGGAGTCATTGCTGCGAGCGGTCGAAACCGTCTTGCCAGGTACCGCATCGAGTGTGGTGCAACAGGTGCACTCGGCGTCCGAATCCGACGGGTCTTGCGCCGGCTCGCCGGAATCGTGGCAAGCCGGTTCAGTTGAAGCGAGATCCTGGGCGACAAACGTTGCAGAGATGGAACTCGTGATCGCCAGACATGCAGAAGCGCAGACCGATCCCTGTAGCCCGATCAGGGCAATCAGGGAGATCATGAATCGCATTCGCGCTCGTCGGTTCACTTCTGCCGGTCTTTCCGTTGGCCTTCCCGTGCGCATTCAGAACGCATTCGGAAGGTCATCGTCTTTCAACTCACTCGTCGGTCATTTTCGCCGATGAGTTGATACCCTATGGGGGTATCCCAGGATACTCCTGGAGGCGACGGCCTGGCAAGAGAATATAGGCGAGGAGGCTCGAACATGAAGGAAGAAACTCGAAACAAAGCCTTGAATCGCCTCAGGAAAATCGCCGGGCAGGTGGAGGGGATCCAACGCATGCTGGCGGAGGATCGCTACTGTGTCGACGTATTGCATCAGGTGGCCGCCGTGGAAGGCGCACTCGATCGCGTGGGACATCTGGTCCTGTCGGCCCACGTCGAGACCTGCGTCGCTGGAGCCCTCGAAAGCGGAAAACCGCGCGAGAGAAAACAGAAACTCGACGAATTGATGGAGGTCTTCTCGCGCTTCGGACGGGTTCGGCCTTAGCGGGTGCTGAACAGGTCGCGATCGCGGGCATCGGCTCAAGATTCGATCTCTGAGCTTCGCGCCAGAAGGCCCTCTCAGGTCAGATACCAGTCTTCTCCGTAGAGCCGCGCTCCCAGTCTGCGTGCCACCGCTTGCGATGCTCGATTGTCCCATGACGTGCTGTACAAAGCCGTGCGCCCAGTGTTCTGAATGGCTCGCGCCCAGCACGCAGTGACTTCGACGGCGAGTCCACGACCCCGGTATTCCGGACGAGTTTCCACGCCGGCTTCCGCGGCACGGGTTGCTGCGCGCGCGGAGTGACACAAGGCCGCAGGTTCTCCTCCCACAAAGGCAAAGGCCATGGGTTCTTGCGGATCGATTTCGTCATCGGGTTTCCATGTCGGGAACGCCGCCAGGTACTCGCGTATCCGTTCGGGCGGGGCTTCGCGTGCGCGTGGGAACTCGGGGAGGGCGTCCGGCAGTGCGTAGGCTGGACCGCGGTGCTCGAAGGTGATGGGTGAAAGAAGTTCCCAGGCGTGCTCGCGGCAGGTCGGCGGAAGCGCCGGGTCGAGTTCGGCTGCTCGAGGCTCAGCTTCGCACAGATCCTTCAAGCGATCATAGAGGGTCGAATCGACGTCTTCGCGAACTGCCCAGATATGGGTTCCGGGAGAGTCGGTTTCAATAGAGCGACCCAGAAAGAGGCGCGGCACCGGACGGGCGTCGATGGCTCTCGTATTCGTGAGCCGACCGCGAGAGTTGCAGACTAGCAAGGTATCGAATTGAAGGGCGATCAGTTGGGCCATTTCACTCGTAGTCGAACACGCTGTCGTCGAGATCGATTGCGGGAATCTCGACCCTTTCCGCCCAGTAGTCCTGAGTGTGCTGCCACTCGCGCGTGTCGCCTCGCTTCGGCAGCAAGTGCATCTTGCGCATCATGTAACCCGGATTGAAATTCTCCGGGTCCAGCCAGGGCAGCAGTGGCATGCTCTCGTCTTCCGTCCGGAGCTTCGGCGTCACCCGTTTTGCGCCTACCGCATCCATGTGATTGAGAAGTCGACACACGAAGTCCGCGAGCAGGTCGACCCGTAGCGTCCAGCTCGCCCGGAAATAGCCAAAGATCCAGAGCATATTGGGCACACCGGTGAACATCATGCCGCGGTACGTGACGGTGTCGGAGAATTCGAGTGACTTGTCGTCGATGCTGAAATCAATGTCGCCCAGCACGTTGAGATTGAAACCGGTCGCAGTGATGATGACATCGGCTTCGAGCAGCTCGCCCGACTTCAGCAGGATTCCCTTTTCGCTGAAACGCTCGATCTCATCAGTGACCATAGAAGCTTTGCCCGATGTAATTCCCGCGAAGATATCGCCATCGGGCACGAAGGCGATGCGTTGCCTCCACGGTCGATAGGTGGGCGTGAAGTGCTTCTCGATGTCGTAATCCGGTTTCAGAAGGGCGCGAACGCCTTCGATCAACTCCTGTTTCACTTGCTCCGGTTCTTCGACCGCCCGACGCGTGAAGTCGGCCTGATCGTAGAGGATCTTCCGGCGCGTAATCTCGTGAATCCAGTCCTCGTCGACATCGAGTTCGCGCAACTGGTCCGCGAGTTCATTCTCATTGCGGCCCGGAATGAAGTAGGTAGGTGAACGCTGGAGTACGGTGACGTGAGAGCAATCGCCCGCGATTGCCGGAACGACGGTCGCCGCGGTCGCTCCCGATCCGATCACGACGACGTTCTTGCCCTTGTAGTCGAGGTCCTCGGGCCAGGTCTGTGGGTGAACGATGGAGCCGTGAAACTCCTCCATTCCCTCCCACTCGGGCGTGTAGCCTTCGGAGTGCCGGTAGTAGCCCTGGCACATCCAGAGGAAGTTCGCCCTGAAGCGAACCGGTTCGCCACTCTCCGCGTGATGGCCTTCGATCGTCCAGAGATTCTCCTCGCTCGACCAGTTCGCCGTGTCGATCCTGTGCTGATAGCGGATGTGCTGGGCGAGATCGTTTTCCTCGATGACCTCGCCCATATAGCTGAGGATTTCTTCCGCCGTTGCGATCGGCGGTCCGGTCCACGGCTTGAAGCGATAGCCGAAGGTGTAGAGATCGCTATCGGAGCGGATGCCCGGATAGCGGTGCATGAGCCACGTGCCGCCGAAACTCTCCAGGCCTTCGAGGACAACGAACTTCTTTCCCGGGCATTGCTGGGTCAGATGATAGGCCGCGCCGACTCCGGAGATTCCGGCACCGACGATCAGGACATCGAAGTGTTCGGCACTCTGCGCCGCAGCTTTCGCTTGGGTTTCCGCGCTCGTCATGGTTCGGGGCTCCCTTGGCGTCAATCGGGAAACAGGACGCTGATACTTTCGCGATTGTGAATGCGACGAATGGCTTCTGCAAACAGCGGGGCGACCGAAACCAGCTTGACGCGAGGGGAGAGCTTGACCGGTTGGGTCTCGACGGAGTCGGTCGTGATCAGTCGCTCGATGGGGCTCTGCTCGAGCCGCTCCATCGAACCCTTGGCAAACACTCCGTGGGAGACTGCCGCCACCACACGCCGCGCGCCCTTGGCCATCAACATCTCCGCGGCCTCGATCAACGTGCCCGCCGAGATCGTGAAATCATCCACGATCACGGCCGTGCGATCGGCGACTTCGCCGATGATGCCCAGCACCTCCGCCCGTTCGTCGTGCGCCTTTCGCTCTTTATCGGCGATGGCCAGTGGCGCGCCGAGTTCTGAAGCGAAGCGCCGCGCCTTCTTGGCGAAGCCGGCATCGGGAGATACGACTACGAGATCGCCCGAAGTCTCGGCCCGAATCGCATCGCATAATACGTTCTGTGCGTACAGATCATCGACCGGAATGCGGAAGAAGCCCTGGAGCTGTCCCGCGTGCAGATCGAGCGTGACGACGCGGTCGGCACCCGCTGCTTCAATCGCATCGGCGCAGACTCGCGCACGAATCGACACCCGGGGCTCGTCTTTCTTGTCGCCCTTGGCATAGCTGAAATAGGGCATCAGAACCGTCACAGACTCGGCGCTCGCGCGCTTGAGCGCATCGATCCAGAACAGGAGCTCCATGAACAGGTCATTGGCGGGAAAGACCGTGGACTGGACCACGTAGACCCGGCGCCCACGCACGTTCTCGTTGACGCGCACGAAGAGATTGCCCTCGGAGAAGTGGATGACTTCGCCCCGGGCGGGTTCGAGGCCGAGCTTCTCGCAGATCGCGGCCGTCAGGCGCGGGCTTCCGGACCCCCCAAAGATGCGGATTTCGTCTGCGTTCACGCGGACCATCCTAGCCCGGAATTGGACGGCGCGGGGGAACTCGCGGAGACTGGGCGCCCCGGCTCCGCTGAGTTTCCTATTTAACAGAATGCTCCTTATCGGAAGTTAAAGCGATGGGCGCCGGGTGGGCTGGGAATCCGTTCGGGCTGAGAACGTGGCTCTGAAGCCATCCTCCGCAGCCGTTTCCGGGCGTTTCTGCGTTCTTTCTAGACGATGACTCTCGGCGACAAGCCTCGGCGACGAGCTAGAATCGCTGCGTGACCCCTCGACTCGCAGAACTGTTCGAACTCGGCCGCCTGGATGCCGACGCGCTCGATGTACGCATCGAGGGCCGTGATCCGACCCTGCCGACGGCTTTCGATATCGGCGAAGCCGCAGCGGCTGCTCTTGGAGCTGTAGGCGCGGCCGCCGCCGAGTTTCACGCACTGCGCGGCGGCGAGCGCCAGTCCGTCCGAGTCGATGTGCGAGGCGCCGCGGCTTCGTTGTTGAGCTTTGCCCTCCAGAGCGTCGCCGGGGCTCCTACACCACGACCCGCGGGAAGTTTCGCCACCGTCGCCCAGTACCCCACGCGCGACGGGCGCTGGATTCACTTGCACGGCGGCTTTCCGAGATTGCGAGAAGGCGCGCTGAAATTGCTCGGCTGTGCAGACGACGCGGAAGCGATCGGCCGTGCAGTCGCGAGTTGGGATGCGCTCGCTCTCGAAGATGCACTCGCAGACGCCGGACTGTGCGGTGCCGTGGCGCGCACTGCCGACGAATGGTCTGCGCATCCCCAGGGCCAGTGGCTGGCTTCTCGGCCCGTAGTCGAGGTTCTTCGCATCGCTGACGCACCCCCTGAACGACCGCCGCTCGGTTCGCGGCCGCTCGCCGGATTGCGCGTGCTCGATCTGACCCGGGTTCTCGCGGGCCCGACTTGCGCGCGAACCCTGGCCGCGCACGGTGCCGAGGTCCTCAAGATCAGCGGCCCCGACCTGCCGTTCGTTGCACCGTTCGTGCTCGATACGGGCCACGGCAAGCGCTCTGCACATCTCGACCTGAACGATGTGCGTGGTCGTGAAGGACTCGCTGCGCTCGTCGCGGGCGCCGACGTGTTCTCCCAGGGATTCCGAGCGGGTTCGATCGAGCGGCGCGGTTTTGGAGAGTCGGATCTCGCACGACTGCGTCCGGGAATCGTGGCCGTTTCGATCAACTGTTACGGCAATGGGGGTCCCTGGCAGACGCGACCCGGATGGGAGCAACTAGCGCAGACCGCAAGCGGTATCGCGGTGGAGCAAGGATCGGCGGAATGCCCCGCACTGCTACCCGCAGCGGCCACTGACTATACGACCGGCTATCTGGCCGCGTTCGGCACCCTGATCGCTCTCGCCCGCCGCGCCGAAGAAGGCGGTAGCTGGGCGGTGCGCGCGTCTCTGTGTCAGACCGGCCGCTGGCTCCAGTCCGGACCGCGTGTCGATCCGTCGGGCGCGTCGGGTCTCGACCCAGACTCTCTGGCTGCGGAGTTCGTCGAGCGGGACACTCCCCAGGGTCGTCTGCGACATCTCGGACCGATCGTGCGTCTGTCGAAGACACCCGCCCGCTGGGAGCAGACCTCGGTGCCCCTCGGCAGCCATCCCCCGAATTGGCGAGAGGACGGATAGAGGGCTCAAGCCGGAGCCTTCGCAGCGCCGGAACTCAGCGAGTCGGCGACGACCCCGGGAAGACGATCGCGTCGCGGTTCTCGTCGAGGTAGGTCTTCAATCGTTCCAGCCCGCCGTGTAGTTCGTCGATCTCATTCGCCTTCCAGCCTCTGAAAAACTGATCTTGATCCGGCTCGAGCATCTTGATGAGCGCATCGCGTCGCCGCAAACCCTTCTTCGTGACGCGTAGCCAGCGCCTTCGCGAGTCATCGGGATCAATCCTCGCTGTGAGCAATCCGAGATCCAGCAAGCGCTTCGTGTTCTTGGTGATTCCCGGTTGTCGGGTTTCGAATGCAGCGGCCAGCTGCGTCACCGTCCACTCGCGCTCCGGGTCGTGACAGAAGTGGCGCAAGAGGACGAATTGCGGATAAGGCAGGCCAGCGTCTTTCAGGATGCGGTTGGCCCGGGTCCGCACGAGCTGCGCCACGACACCCGACCAGACCAGGATCTGCTCCCTCTTCGAGCGACGCCGCCGCATGCCGTCTCAGCGGGCCTCGAGGCGGAACAGCCAGGAAGCCTTGACGTGATCGTCGACTTCGATCTCGTACTTCGCGAGCAACGCAGCCCTGGCGGCCTCGAGTTCCTTCGGATCCTCGACGCGCACCGCTTTCAACTCGTAGACGTTTCCGTCGGCGCGCAGACGCACGCGCGAATCGGTGAGCACGTTCTGAACCCACTCGCGTTCGGTGGGCTCGTCGGCTCCAAGAATCAAAGAAGTCGGAATGTAGAGCGCACCGGCATACACCCCGCACCAGGCATTGATCGAGTACGGATCCGCGGGATTCGTCTCCAGCTGGATTGTTTCGATCGCTCCGACCTCCGACCAGTTCGCGGCCGGACTCGTGTGAACATCTCCGGAGAGCCGACCGCCCGCAATCGGCCCGATTGGCCCGCACCCCAGGAGCAGCAGTACGAGAATTCCGCCCAAAGTCGCGTTCTTCATCCATGCCTCCGGTTCATTTCTCGAAAAATCTATCACATTCCCGTGAATGCAATTACATTCCAAGGAATCTTTTTGAAGAAAGCTCCCCGCCAGAAAGAACAGTTGAACTCCGAACGCACGGGTCGTAGGCTTGGCCGTCCATGCCTCATCCCTCACCAGCCATTCGCGTACACGTCGTCGCCGGGGGTTTTCCCCGCGGTTCCTGGGCAGGTCACGACATCGACTACGCCCGTTTGAGAATCCTGCAGATCCTGCAAGAGAACGAGCGGGTGAACGCCAGTGTTTCCAGTGACTTTTCAGAAATCGACAGTTGGCTGGCGAAGAGCAGCCTGCTCGTGACCTATGTCGCGGGCCCCTACCCCGACGATCAACAGGCCAAAATGCTTGCGGAATGGCTCGATGCGGGCGGACGCTGGCTGGCGTTGCACGGCACGAGTGGCGGCCGGGCAATACCCATCCCAGACGGAAGTCCCGGGCGAACGATGTCGAGAGCCCAGCATCATCAGGTCCTGGGAGCCTTCTTTCTCAACCATCCACCCGTTCGCAAGTTCCGTGTCGACGTCTGCGATCGCGATCATCCGCTGACCCGCGGCCTGCCCGCCTCCTTCGAAATCGCCGATGAACTCTATCTGATCGAACTCACCGCACCGGCAGAAACGCGCGTGTTGCTGTCGACATCGGATCTCGATGCTCAGAACCCGGCGCCGCGGGAATTTGGTTTTACCTATGGCGAGGACACATCCGTGGGAACCGACGGCCGGACTCGCGTGCTCGGCTATGTTCGGAAGCACGGCGCGGGGGCCGTCGCCTATTTCGCTTCGGGGCACTGCCACACGCCCCAAACCAATACCCAGCCCTTCGTCGACAAGAGTATCGATGCCGCGGGTAAAACGCCTCTGCATTTCCGGGGTCCCTGGGAGACAGAGGCCTTCGAACGCTTACTTCGCAACGGAATCGAGTGGGGCCTGGAAGCTGAACGGACCGGTTGAAACCGTATGAGCTTCTAGGCGCATGAATAGTTTCGGAGCAGTCACAGATTCGAATTGACAATCGATCGAATTGGCCCGAAAGGACAAGCATGAATACCGATCAGTTCGGAGAGAACAGTCAGGTCGTCGTCGACCTCGTCATCGAATTGATGTCGACTTGGGGCATCAGTGTGATCGGCGCAATCGCGCTTTTCATCATTGGGCGAATCGTGGCGAACTGGGTTCGCAAGAGCGTCACCCGAGTCCTGACGAAGGCGAATACCGACGCATCGCTGATCCCGTTCTTCGCGAGCATGGCCTACTACGTCGCGCTCGCCGTCGTACTCATTGCGGTATTGAACCTCTTCGGGATCGAGACCACCTCGCTGATCGCCGTCCTGGGAGCCGCAGGCCTGGCGATTGGCCTGGCCTTACAGGGAACGCTTTCGAATTTCGCGGCGGGGGTGATGCTGCTCATCTTCCGCCCGATCCGCGTCGGGGATTTTGTCGAGGTCGCTGGACAGGCGGGTAGTGTTGCGGAGATTTCGATCTTCAACACGCTGCTCAATACCGGAGACAATATTCGCATCACGATCCCGAACGCCCAGATCTACGGCGACACGATCAAGAACTACTCCTTCAACGACACCCGGCGCATCGACCTCGTAATGGGAATCGGTTACGGCGACGACATCGGCCGCGCAATCGAGATCATCGAGCGCGTGATCACTTCCGATTCCCGAACGCTCCGCGATCCCGCGCCGACGGTCGCAGTTTCCGAACTGGCCGATTCCTCGGTCAATCTGGTCGTGCGACCCTGGTGCACCAAGGAGGACTACTGGGGACTGCGCTGGGATCTCACACGCGCGCTCAAGGAAAAACTCGAGGCCGGTGGCTGCAACATCCCCTTCCCGCAGAGAGACGTGCACGTACTCGAGTTTCCCGAAAAATCGGCCTAGCAGGCTGCTGAAAAAGCGTGTTCGAGGGGCGAGGCAATCGAGTCGGTCGGAAGCAACCCCCGCCAGACGTGCTCCGCGCGGTTCCGCCGAACGCCGCAGCGCTCTTTGGTGGCTCCGAAACGCCCGGCGGGGGTTGCTTCCGACCTCACCGTCGCGCTCCGACCCGTCATCGGGCCATCTCCAGATTCCTCAGACGGACCAGGTTGTACACGGCCGCAGTGAACACGATAGTGGATTGGTTCTATCAGGGAGACAGGGGTGCTATACTTCCTATTCGCAGCGTCGGGCCGGGTGACTCAATTGAGCCAGTCCCCGGGATTTCGGGTTTCTGGATTCAGCTTCCGTCTCAAGTAGAGTGTCCCAAGGTTCGGGGCGAGAGGAATCCATCGATCGGCCCGTGAATCCAGTGAAGGACCGAACACTCCAGACCGCCTGGCCCCAGGGAGCCGTGCATCGTGGCAGAGCCCGTCTCACTCGTCGTCCTTCTCGGTAGCGCTGCCGGTGCGCTCGCCAGCGGCGTGGCGGGCAACGAAGCCCACAGTCTGTTCCGGCACGCTCTGGACCGATTCGCCGACGAGTCGCTGGACGACAACGGTCTACCGCGGAACCACGACGTGTTCGCAGCCAGCGAGGACGCTCTACGTGAGGCGATACGCCTCCTTCTTTTGCAGCTCGAACTCGAGCTGGTCCAGCAGAAGCCCTGGATCCCCCGCCTAATCGACCTCGTACGCTCCGGCCAGCTGGGGCGCACGCCGTTTGTCGAGTATGGCGAGGATCCGTGCGGACGGTGGCTGGCAGTGGTCATCCGCGAATTGCCGAAGGTGACCTTCCGCGACCTGCACCTACGTGACCTCGACCTTGGCGAGGACCGGGTCCGGGCCTGCTTCGAGAAGGAGGGACTCGCAACCCTTTTTGGGGAGAGTGCGCACGATGCAATCCTTGGGTGGATAAAGCGCGCCGGAGAACAGTCCGGTGGATCGGAGCCCGCAAGTCTCGAGCGGTTCGTCCGGGATGGCTGGCCCGTTGGCGCGGGCAAGCGCCTCACTCTCATGCAGGCGTACGCTCTCTTCTTCCGCGAGCAACTGAAGCAACGACCCGAGGTGTTTCGGATCCTGACGATCGACTACCTCGCAGATGTCGCGAAGGATGTGAAGTCCCTTCCGGAACGGGTCAGGGACCTCTTCCGTCGCGAGTTCGGGGCTCTTGCAGGGCGACTGGACGAGGTGACGTTAGCACTGGGCGAATCCAATGCGGCGATCGAGCGGCTGCTGGCGGGTCGAATCGAAGCGCGTGCGGCCATCGCGTCCACGGCGCTCGATGAGAACGCGACGAGCCTTCAAGCGGATCTCCTGGACGCGCTGCGCAGTTATGAGAGTGCGTTCCGTGCCGCCGTGGATACGCTGCATCACATCCCGGTCCGTCGACCGGTGGTCCCAGCACTTCCCTCGCCGGGCCCAGAGGCGAATGACCTCGTGCTCCTGCACGCCAAGCAGCGCTCGATCCCTCTGCGCGGTCGTGACCGTGACTTGGCGGATTTGTGGCAATGGTTCGAGAGCGATGCCCCGGTCTCGGCCCGTTTGCTGATCGGCCGAGCGGGGGCTGGGAAGACGCGGCTCGCGTTCGAGCTGATCTGGCGCATCGCCGCCACCTACGGGAGCGAGTGTACGGCGGGCGTAGTCGAACGGACGGACCTGTTGGCGTACGAACGGAACCACGCATGGGCTGACTGGAGCTGGGAGAAACCGTCGCTCCTGGTGATCGATTACGCTCAACCGCTTTCGACATCGCTGTGCGGTCTGCTCAGGCGGCTCGCAGAAGTCGACCCCGAGAATCCCTCTCGGCCGAAGCTCCGCCTGCTCCTGCTCGACCGGTACGCAAGCGAACATTCTGGCTGGTTCAGCGATCTCCTGAATGACTACTCGGCGATTGCTGGTGGCCCGGTGTCGGCTTGCTTCGATCCACCCGTGCCCGTGCCCGTCACCGAGCTCGATACGACCGAAGTCCGGCTCGAGATGTTTCGGGACACGATGAATGCCCTGGCGCGGCTGCGCCGCAAGCCGCTCGCGCCCCTGTCACAGGAGGAGCGGGATGCGATCGAAGCCAACCTCGTGGCGGAGCGTTGGGAAGATCCGCTCTACCTGATGATGGCGGCTCTCGTTGCATCGGACGGCAGCGGGTTCGGGCGAGCGCTCGGGCTGGGTCGGACGGATCTCGCCCACGAGGTCGCGAGGCGGGAGGCACGGCGAATCTCCTCGTTCGTGCAGTCTGCGCCGGGAGATGACAAGGGGAAGCTGCTGTGCCACCTCGCGGCGGTTGCCACCATGCGCGGGGGCCTGTTGCAGGACGAACAGCTCGAGGCAGTCCAGGGTGAACTCGAGGCAGTGAGGAGAGAGTGGTCCGGCGGGACCGGGGCGCTTCGGGATGTGCTGCGGCTGGCGATGCAGGTTTCCGAGGCCGGAATGATTCCACCTATACAGCCCGACATCGTGGCCGAGGCGTTCACACTCGACCACCTGTGTGGTGGAGATCGTGCGGGTGCGGAAGCGGCTCTGCGTCGTGCCGCGGAGCTGGACCCCGGGCTCGTCTGTCGCCGAGTGTGCCATGCGATTCAGAACTTCGACTCCGTTGAGCCCACACGCGACAAAGAAACTCTGGGACGCTGGATGGCTGTCCTACTGGATGCGGCAATTGACGGTGCCGACGAAGTCCTCGACGCTCTCGCCGCTGCGATGCCGGAGTTCAGCCTGTCTCTCGCCTCGCCGGCCGTCGATGTGGCAAGACTCTTGGTGGAGCGGGCAAGGCGTCATCACCCTGTGTCTGAGGTAACAGAGGCAGAGGAGTCCCGCGCGACCCTGGCCAGCTCGCTCAACAACTACGGCACCAGGCTGAGCGCTGTCGGAAGCCGCGACGAGGCCCTCGAAGCCGCGCGCGAGGCCGTCGAAATCCGTCGCGAACTGGTGGATCGAAACCGCAAGGCCTACCTGCCGGACCTGGCAATGTCCCTTGGCGCGATGGGCACCGTGCTCACAGCTGCGGATCAATCGAGCGATGCCGCTGCCGCTTTCGCCGAAGGAGTCCGTTGCTTGACCCCTCACTTCCTGGCTCAGCCGGCTGCCTTTATTTCGCTGATCGCTGCACTCGCGAGGGACCATCTGCGAGCAGCCGAGCAGGCAGGCATTGAACCCGAGTACGAAGTGTTGGCGCCGATCGCGGAGCACCTCCAGCAACCGGGCGGCGACGACTGAGTGGCTCCGGTGAGCCCCGGCACCGCACTGGGCGGCGCGCGGTCGAAGCTCCCCCGGACACTCAGTCCTCGGTCTTCTCCCAGCGACCTTCCGCATCTCCGGTTTCCCTCGATCATCTTGAGGCCGTCGCAGCCCATCTCCAGCAGGGTGTCGACATAGCGGGCGAAGTGGGCACCGGCGTCGTCGGGTGCGATCAGTAGAGCAGATACGTCGAGCCCACCGAAGACGTAGACGCGCTCGGGAAAGCGGGCTTTCAGGTGTAGAGCATCCGGTACCAGGCTGAGCCTCTGGCGATCTGGGGTGCAAACCACGTTGAAGCGCGAAATGCCGAGTTCGTCGATGACCTGAACGAGTTCGGTTCCCAGGTCCATATGGGCAAAATGCACATGGCAGTCCGTGACAGGAAGATCCGCGAAGCCCGGCCCTGCAGCCCTATTTTTCATGATTTGCCCGGCTGTGTAGGGCAGATCCGCGTTTCTCGAAGCAGCGGGCGGATTTTGAATTTGACATGCATAATATCAAACCCGCAAAAGCGACATGCGCCAAACCGCGGGATGGATTTTACGCGTGTGTGATCTGTAGATTTGTCAGCTGTAAACTCAATCCGAACCCAGACTGGCCTCGATCTCTCCCATGGCCTCTTCGTAGCTCACCTTCGGTCGCCAGCCCAGTTCCTCGCGCAGCTTGCGCGTTTCGAAGCGATTGCTGTAGCCGATCAGATTGAGGAACTCGAAGGGGATGCTGGGCATTCCCTCCATGGCTTTGAGGTTCTCCGGATCCTCGTGTTCTCGGGCCGCGTCGATCAACGGTTCGAGCGGCGCTTGTGGCAGGGGTGATTTTCCGACCAGGGCCGCCAGATCGTTGAAATACCGCGCCCAGGTCACGTCCAACCCGTCGCAAGCGGTGTACACCTGCCCGACCGCCTTGGGTTCGGCCGCAGCCAGCAAAAATGCTTCCACGAGATTCGTCACATGCACGAGCCCGGCGTTGCCGGAGCCATCTCCTACGATTGGAAGCATGTCCAATCGGAAGAGACCCAGCAGACCATCGACCCACGGTCCGCTGCCGACGCCGTAGACATTCGCGGGTCGCACGACCGTCAGAGTCATGCCGCGATCCGACTGGTACTCCAGCGCCAACTTCTCCTGCGCCATCTTGGCGCGACTGTAGGCACCCTGGTACTTGCCGTGTTCGAGTCCTTCATGGCAGTTGAGGGTCTGAATCTGATGCCCGTATACGACGATGGAGGAAGCCAGGACCACCTTCGTGCCATTGGCGACCGCCGCGTCGAAGACGTTGCGACTCCCTTCGACCGTGACGTTCCAATGCACGTCGTAGGCACCCATCCCGACCACGGCCGCAAGATGGAACACTGTGCGAATACCCGACATGGCGGCTCTGACGTCTTCCGCCTTCGTGATGTCGCCTCGCAGGACTCTGACCTTGTCGGCCCAATGCTCAGAGATGGGTTCATCCGGCAGAGCGAAGCTGACCACTTCCCTGTCCAACTCGAGCAAGCGATCGATCAGGCGACGCCCGATGAAACCCGTTCCTCCCGTAACCAGAACTGGTCCGGCAATATCCAATAGCCCGTCTCCAATCAGCCGTTGCTAGAAAATCTCGAACAGGCCAGCGGCGCCCTGCCCGCCACCGATGCACATCGTGACCACGCCCCATTTCGCCTTGCGGCGCTGCCCCTCGAGCAGCAGGTGGCCGGTGCAACGGGCTCCGGTCATGCCGAAGGGATGGCCCACCGAGATCGAACCGCCATTCACGTTGTACTTCGCGGGATCGATGCCGAGTGTGTCGCGGCAGTAGAGGCACTGGCTGGCGAACGCTTCGTTGAGTTCCCAGAGGTCGATGTCGTCGACCTTCAGGCCCGCGCGATCGAGCAGACGGGGCACGGCGTAGATCGGCCCAATACCCATTTCATCCGGCTCACAACCCGCGACGGCAAATCCGCGAAACGCGCCGAGCGGCTCGATGCCGCGCTTCTTTGCCTCGCCGGCCTCCATCATCACGACCGATGCGGCGCCGTCGGAAAGCTGCGAGGCATTGCCCGCGGTAATGTAGTGTTCTTCGCCGCGCACCGGCTTGAGCTTCGCGAGGCCTTCGATGGTGGTGTTCGGGCGGTTGCACTCGTCCTTGGTGACGGTGTAGTCGACCTCCGAGGTCTCGCCGGTTTCCTTGTTCGTGACGATCATCCGGGTGTCCATCGGAACGATCTCGTTGTCGAAGATGCCACCGTCTTGTGCGGCGGCGGTGCGCTTCTGACTCTCGAGTGAGTACTCGTCCTGGTATTCGCGGCTGACTTTGTAGCGGTCGGCGACGATATCCGCGGTTTCGATCATGGGCATCCAGAGGCCCGGATACTGCTCCATCAGCGGTTTGTCGACCTGGAGAGTGAAGCCCTTGCCGGTCATGCTGTGGCTGATGGATTCAACGCCGGCCCCCACGACGATCGGTGAGCCATCGACGATGATGCGGCCGGCCGCGGTTGCGATGGCGTTAAGGCCCGAGGAGCAGTGACGACTGACCGTAACCCCGGTGGTCGTTACCGGGCAGCCGGCCTTCATCGCTGCGAGACGACCAATGTTATTGCCGGTCGTGCCTTGCGGAGTGCCGCAACCCAGAACGACCTCTTCCACCTCGGCCGGATCGATGCCGGCGCGTTCAATCGAGTGCTTGATCGCGTGGCCCGCCATGGCGGCGCCACCCGTGTTGTTGAATCCACCTCGATGGGACTTTGCGAGTCCGGTCCGCGCGGTCGAGACGATGACAGCTTCGCGCATGATCTGTTCCTCCTAAAATGGCTGCGGACAGTCGTCCGTCAGAGTTTGGATCCGACCCGATCGGGTCGGCAATTCGTTGATCGCGGACCAAAGGCCCATAGCATTCACTGCGATTTTGCGACGCGGACCAGTTGCTTGCCGAAGTTCTTTCCCGCGAGCAGTCCACGGAAAGCGGCCGGAGCACTTTCGATGCCCTCGGCGATGCTCTCGCGGTATTTCAGTTGGTCCTTCTGAATCCAGCCCGCCAGTTCTCGACTGCCCTCGAGCCATTCCTTGTGCCACTCCCCGACCAGGAAGAAGCGGTGCTCGGGAGGCTTCTCCATCGTCGCAAACAGGCTAAACGGAGTTTCGACGGCGGTGAGATCCTCTTCGCTGTTGTAGAGCGAGACGAAGCCGCAGATCGGCACACGAGAGCCATCATTCAATAGCTTTGCGACCGCACGGGTGACCGCACCGCCCACGTTCTCGAAGTAGATGTCGATGCCATCGGGACAAGCGGCCGTGAGGGCCTCGTCCATGGCTTCGGCCTTGTAATCGATACAGGCGTCGAATCCGAGTTCCTCGACGCAGTAGGCACATTTCTCGGGTCCACCGGCCACGCCGACGACCCGCAGACCGAGCAGTTTGCCGACCTGTCCGACGACGGAACCGACCGCACCCGAAGCGGCAGATACGACAAGAGTCTCTCCTGGCGACGGCTTGCCAACGCGTTGCAGCCCGAAGTACGCCGTGCGCCCGGGCATTCCGACGACACCGAGCCAGGCCGATAGCGGTACGAGACTTGTATCGGCGGGCAGAAGTGTGGAGGAGTCTCCGTCCACCACGATATGACTCTGCCAGCCCTGGTGAACCGTCACGGTATCACCGACCGACCAGCGATCACTCCTGGATTCGACGATCACTCCGGCACTTTCACCCGTGATCACCTCGCCGATCTTCAGCGGTTCGGCGTACGACTTGGTGTCGCGCATGCGGCCCCGCATATAGGGGTCGAGCGAGAGATAGTGAACCTCGACGAGCACCTCGCCCGCTGCGAGTTCAGGGACGGGACTTTCGCACAATTCGAAGCAGTCTTGCGTCGGTTCACCAACCGGTCGCTTCGCCATGACCCAATGTCGATTCACTCGCGCCGTCATGAAACCGTTCTCCTTGCGCAATACTTCGATCGCGCCCCGTCGTTCTTTCTCGACATTCTATCCCAACGGCTCCGATCCGTGGATCTGGCTAAGAACTCGCTTTTCCCAGATAGACGGAGTACTCGAACCCGTCCGCGAGCTTCAGCGTGGTCGATGCAAAGCCGTTTTGCGGATCCTGCATATGATCCACGTACGGGCGCAGGGATTTGCGGAAGGTGAAGATATTGTCGCCGAGAACGACCGCCCGCGTGCGGAGGCGTGGGGTCAGGAGTTTCACGAGCGGCAAGTAGAGTTCCTTCCACCCATCCATCAGCACGAGATCGAGCGGATCTGGTGTCTGCTGGAGTGTTTCCTGGGCGTCGCCGAGGCGGACGTCCACGAGATCGCCGAGGCCGGCTTCGGCCAGATTGGCCTGAGCCGTCGTGTGCTTCGCCGGTTCGATCTCGGTACCGATCACGAGACCACCGCCGTTATCGCGAACCGCGGCCGCGAGATAGATCGTCGAGATCCCAAACGAAGTCCCGTACTCGACAACGGTTCGCGCATCGAGCGCGCGCGCGGTGAGGTAGAGGAACCTGCCCTGCTCCGGACTGATCGGCAGGTACGCGTCCTTCATCGCTTCCGGGGTCAGGACCTCCCAGAGGCCCTTGCCTTGCGCGAAACCGGAAAGAAACTTCGGTGCCAGTTTGATGAACTGCGTAATGTCGCGCTTCGCCGCGGTGTGCAGTCGATCCAGAGTGTCGCGGACCGGACCGGTGTCGATGCTGGGGACCTCTGCCATGCTTCGATTCTCCTCAGGGAATCAGGAAGCACAACATTAGCAGGCTGCTAGGCCAATCTATGCACGGAAAGCAGATCCCGGGCAATGAAGAGGGACTGAGGCGCTTGCTTCAGTCGGCTTCGGAGGCCGCTGCGGGTGGCGCGGCCGGTGCAGCGGAACTCTTGCTCGTACGCTGTTCGAGCACGCGCATGCGCGTGAGCACGCCCACCTGCTCGGCCACTTCGGGTGAAACCGAAAGGACCTGCTCGTAGGCGGTGATTGCGCGCTCGTCCGCACCCGCGCGTTCGAAGTTCTGGGCGGCATTCAGGAATAGGAGCGCGCGCGCGGGATAGGCCTGGACCTCGGACGCGTACTGGTAGGCTTCCCCGGCCTCTACGTACTTGCCTCGCTCCTCGAGAGTGAATGCGCGCAGTCGCAGGGCGATGCCGCGACGCGGATCGTTCTTGTCGAGTTCTTTGGCGAGCCCGGTCAAGCGCGAATCAGCAGATTCGAAGCGACCCAGGTCGACCTCGTGTTCCGCCGCGCGAATGGTTGCCGCGATTGCGGCTTCACTACCGGAGCGCTCTTCGATCAGCGCGTCGAGCTGGCCGATCGATGCTTCGCGGGCGCGTTGGGCGACTTCCGGATTGGCCGGCTCGGGGATGTTCGACTGTGAAGGCGTCACGCCCATCGAGCGCGCGAAATCGAGTTCCACCTGCATCAAAGCGGTATGCGCTTCTTCAGCTGCGCTCTTCTGACTCTCGTAGATGCCAACGGCGATCAATGCGATCACCAGCAGACCGCCGCCAAACATTCCGATCATCTGGGCGTTGTCCTGGATCCAGCCAAACAGGTCGGCCATCGTGGCGTCGAGGCCGGTGAGTCGGGCTTCGGTGTCGCCGTGCTGTTGGTGGGGCGCAGTCATCTGAAAGTCTCCTCTGTCGGGATTCGCAACGCGGTCCAGGGCGCGGCCCCGACCCGGGAGGGTGTGAATTGGATCTGGAATCTTAGCGCTTCGGTCGACGGCTTTCGGGGGCTGAGCCCGATTCTTCACCGCGCCGGGCTCGGGCTCGCAGGCGCAGGCGTAGGGGGGCACTCCTGACGCCGAATTTCCGTCTGAAAAACGATGCGAGGTACTTCCGGTAGTTGTCAGCCAGAAGCTGCGGATCGTTCATGAAGACCAGAATCGTCATGGGGTGGCTCGAGGTCTGTGTGGCGTAGAAGAAGTGGGGGCGACGCCGACCGCGCATGGGCGGCGCGTAACTGTCCACCGCCTCTTCCAGGGCCTTGTTCAATTCCGCTGTCGGCACCGTGATCTCGAGCTCTGTCATCAAGTCGAGTGCCTGCGGCAGGATCTTCGAAACACCCGAACCGGTCTTGGCGCTCACCCTCAGGATCACCGGATCGGGCACGAAGCCGAGGCGCCGGTCGATCTGACGCTCGATCTCCCGGGCGCGCCGGGTCTCGGCGACCCGATCCCATTTGTTCAAGAGCAACACCACCGGGCGTCCTCGGTCCAGGCAGAGTCGAGCCAGCTTCAGATCCTGATCGGTGATGCCCTCCCCGGCATCGATCACGAGTAGCGCGAGATCGCCGCGCTCGAGCGAGCGCACCGACATGAGCGCACTGCCGCGCTCCACGCTGCGGGACCGCTTTGCCTGCCTGCGGATTCCAGCCGTGTCAATCAGGATGAGCCGGCGATCGCCGACCTGGATTTCCTGGTCCGTCGAGTCGCGCGTCGTACCCGGCTCGTCGGCGACGATGTTGCGCTCCTCGCCCAGCAGTCGGTTCAGCAGCGAGGATTTGCCGACGTTCGGCCGTCCGATGATCGCGAATCGGGGAACCCCGAGGTCGCGCTCGACCGGTTCCTCGCGCTCGGGAAGGCGCTCCGCAATGGTGATCTCCAGGTCGACCATGCCGCGCCTGTGTTCGGCGGAGGTCGGAATCACCGCATCGAAACCGAGCGCGTGAAACTCCGAGGCCTCGTCGTCTTGCTTGGGACTTTCGGACTTGTTCGCCACCACGATCACCTGCCGTCCGGCCCGACGCAGTAGATCGGCGATCTCCCTGTCCAGCGGCAGCAGTCCATCGCGCACGTCGACCACGAAGAGGATCACAGCGGCGTCTTCGAGCACCTGTTCGACCTGTGCCCGCACCGCTGCGGGGATTCCCTGTTCGGCTTCCGGGTCCAGGCCGCCCGTATCGACGAGCAGTACATCTCGCCCCTCGATCCTGGCGGCCGCGGCGATCCGGTCACGAGTGATCCCCGGACGATCTTCGACCAGCGCCCGACGGGTTCTCAGCAATCGGTTGAAAAGCGTGCTTTTCCCGACGTTTGCGCGCCCGATGAGAGCGACGACTTGAAGCTCTTGAGTACCCGTCTCCCGCATAGGGCCCTCACACTAACGGGTTTGACACTTGTTGCCATTTCAGCGACGCTCGGCTTGTTCGCTTCGCCTCAGGAGGGTTTCCACGATGCGCGTCCCGCTACGAATGATTTTGCTTCTGGTCGCCTTCGGGCTTCTTCTCGGGGCGACCCCCAGGACCGCCTCCGCGGATCCCTCGCAGCTATGCCGCTCGTTCTCCAGCATCCTGCTCGCGCCGACCGACCTGGTCTTCGCTCCCTGGATCGCAGCCCATGACGAGTACTACGGCCTGACCGAAATGGACGACGGGCTCGCCATGAAGGCCCTCACCTGGGCTCCCGGCTATGTCTGGCTCCTGGGTCTACAGGTGGGCGGTACGGCCTTTCGCCTGATCGGCGGCGTATTCGAGTTCCTGCCTGGACTGGTCACGTTTTTCCAGGAGGGTTCTCAGCCCGCGTTGTTCCGCAACCAGGACGAGACATGGGCGCTCTACAGGAATGACTTCGGGCCCTGTCCGGTTCGCATCGGATCCTCGTACCAGACGATCAACGAGAACTAGCCCCGTCGAGGAATTCGAGCGCGCGCTCCAGTAGCGCGTCCGGGGCCAGCCAGACCAGACCTGGTTCCGCGCGAAACCAGGTGCGCTGGCGCTTGGCATAGCGCCGAGTGGCCGTCGTGATGGCTTCGCGTGCTTGCGGTCGGTCGATTTCTCCCGCGAGCAACTGGCCGATTTCGCGATAGCCGATCGATTGCATCGACTTGAGTTCTCGCTCATAACCGGCCGACTGGAGGCACTCCACTTCCTCCACCAGTCCCGCTTCGAACATCTCGTCCACCCGGCGCGCCAGGCGCGCCCGTAGAGGCTCGCGGTCGATTTCGACGGCGAGCCACAGGACCTGGAACGGCTGGTCCGCAAAACCGTGCTCGGCGTGGGCACTCGAAATGGGAGAACGCTTCAGTTCCAGGACTTCCAGGGCTCGCACCGCACGGATTCGATCGTTGGGGTGGATCCCGCTCGCGGCCTCGGGATCGGCGGCTTCGAGCTTGGCGTACAGTTCTTCGCTCGCCAGCGCCTCGAGTTCAGAGCGAAGTCTCGGGTCGGCTTCCGGCCCGTCGATCAGCCCTCCGACGAACGCGCGTGCGTACAAGCCGCTGCCGCCACACAGGATGGCGCGCTTGCCGCGCGCCAGGACGTCTTGTGCCGCAGCACGCGCAATCGCCGCGTAACGACCGGCCGACATCGGATCATCGGGATCGACGACATCAATCGCGTGGTGCGGAACTCGTGCGCGTTGCTCGACAGAGGGCTTCGCGGTGCCGATATCCATACCCCGGTACACTTGCATCGAGTCGGCGCTGATCACTTCGGCGTCGCAACGGCCCGCCAGTTCGCAGGCCAGTTCGGTCTTGCCCGAACCCGTGGGGCCGACCAGGGCCAGAACGCGGGGACGCAGTTCCAAATCAGCGCCTCAGGAAACGCCGTTCCAGGTCGGCTTCATCCAGAATACTCACGAACGGTCTGCCGTGCGGGCAGTTCGGGAACCAGATCGTCTCGTCCAGCCCCCGAAGCAGCGCCTGGACCTCTTCGGGCTCCAGACGATCGCCCTTGCGCGTCGCAGAGTGACACGCCGCAGTGGCCAGGATGCCGTGTAGTGCCTGTTCCAGCCCGGTGCGTGAGGCGTCTTCGGATGGGTCTCGCAGCATCGCGGCAGTTTCTTCCAGAAGCTCGGAATAGTCGACCCCGGTGCGAGCCGCGAGGACAGCGGGCAGCGCGCGGAGGGTGACACGCGCCGCGCCGGTGAGCGTGGTCTCACCGAAGTCGATCTCGAAACCGGCATTTGCGAGTCCCTGTTCGGCTTCGGCCAGCGCACTGGCCGCACTGTGCGAGAGTTCGACGCGGATGGGCACGAGGAGGTTCTGTCGCTCCAGCTTCTTTTCGAACAACGACACTCGCAGGCGCTCGAAAAGCACGCGTTCGTGGGCAGCGTGCTGGTCGAGTGCCACGAGCTGTCCCTGGCGTTCGAACAAAAGGTAGGTGCTCATCGCCTGGCCCACGTAACGCAGTTCACGGAACGAGAACGGCGCAGCGCCCTCGCCCGCTGAGGGGGAGTCGAAGCCCGAGACCCGTTCGGCGTCCCCGTCGGCGGTGCCGAAAACCGTTCGCGCCAACCCGAATTCGCGCTGCTGCAGGAGCGGCTCGCGGCGAGCGTCGCTGATCGGCCGAAACTTCGAAGCGCCGCTTCCCTGCATCTGGGTCGCGCCCGCAACCCCCGGCCTTCCGTCAGCGCCCGGTCCCAGATCCAGTGTGCGGCGCACGTCCAGCGCCTGGCGCAGACTGCTCTTGAGCAGGCGGCGTACGTTTTGCGGATCGCGGAAACGCACCTCCTGTTTTGCAGGGTGCACGTTCACGTCGACTTCACCGGGATCGATGTTCAAAAAGAGCACGACGACCGGATGACGTCCGGGGGGCAAGGCATCGCGATAGGCTTCGCGCACCGCGTGCAGGAGCAGACGATCGCGCACGGGACGCGCGTTGACGTACACGTGGATATCGGCCGTCGTGCCGCGCATCACATCAGTCGGGCTGCAATAACCGGTCACTCGCATCGTCGGCAGTTCACCATCGACGGTCAGCAATTGCTGCGCGGCTTTGGCCGGCAGCACCGCCTTGAGGCGTTCACGCGGATCGGCCGTGGGGGGCAGTTGCAGCAGTATCTTCCCGTCGCGCTCCAGTTCGAATCTCACGTCAGTGCGCACCATGGCGATGCGCTCGATCAGGCGCACGATCTGCGTGGACTCGGTAACGGCGCTTTTCAGGAACTTGCGTCGCGCGGGTACCAGGCCAAAGAGTTCCGCAACCTCGACCGTCGTGCCTGGTGGGCACGCGACTTCGGCGACGCGCGAGATGCCCGCGCCCTCGCCTTCGAGTTCTACGCCGATGGGATCCGATGCTCTGCGGGTTCTTACGCGCACTCGCGCGACTGAAGCGATGCTCGGCAACGCCTCGCCCCGAAAACCCAGCGTGCCGACGGCGGCCAGATCGTCGGCGGTGCGCAGTTTGCTGGTCGCGTGTCGGTGAAAGGCCAACTCCGCATCAGCGCGCGACATACCCACGCCGTCATCGCTCACTGAGAGTCGGCGAATTCCCCCTTCTGAGATCGAAACATCGATTCGTGTTGCTTCTGCATCGAGGGCATTTTCGACCAGCTCCTTGACCACGGAGGCCGGACGCTCCACGACTTCACCCGCCGCGATCTGATTTATCAACTCGTCGGGAAGTATTTGAATATGGGGCATTTTTCCCTCTGTGCGGTAATCCCGCATCGGGTGAAGCAACGTCTGTTGGTGCAGCTGTGCACCCGCCCGTTTCTCAACATGCGGTTAAATTCCCTTGACAGGTAGGGACCCTGGGTCACCATCTTGCGTGCCAAGGGGGGGTATCGTATGTCAGGCTCGTCATCATTTGACCAGGTTGAAGGCCGTGGCTCGTCGGAGAGGTCCAGCAACGGAACCACTCAGACTAGCCGCAATCGTGGGGATCAGCTCGTAGGAACCAGCCGCGCGGTGAAACGCGCACTGGAGCAAATCGCCGTCGCTGGCCGAGGGCGTTTCGCCGTATTTGTCAGCGGCGAGGAAGGCGTCGAGAAAGAGCTGGTCGCGAAATTGATCCATCAAGCCAGCGAGTGGGCCACGGGCGAGTTCTTCGCCCTCGACGCCTCGCTGGTGCCCGAGACGCTCCTGGGGCGGGAGTTGCTCGGTTGCGAAGAAGGCGCGATCGCCTCGCTACCGGCCGCATTCGACGGAGCATTGCGTCGCGTGGCTGGGGGCACGGTCCTGTTGGACCATATTGCTTCGGTTCCCAAGGAACTGCAGCAAGCGCTTGCATTCGCACTCGAGGAGGGACGCTTCCGACGCATTGGAGGCTCGGAACTGCATCCGCTGGAATGTCGCTTGATTGCTTCGAGCACAGAATCGCTCGAAGCCCTTACCGCCAGCGGTCGCCTGCTGCCGGAACTTTCCGAGCGTCTGCGCCTGCTCGAGATCAGCATTCCGCCGCTGCGCGAGCGCAAAGAGGACATCCTGCCGATGGCCGCTCAGGTACTGAGCAGCGCGAGGGAGGAAAGCGAACGGGAACTGGGGCGTCCGTCACAGGTTCGCGGTTTCGCCCGCGAAGCTCTCGAGCGACTGCGCGAGCACAACTGGCCGGGCAACGAACGCGAACTGCGCGAGCAGATCCAGGCGGCAATGCGGTTGGTTCGCGGGGAAGAACTCGGACCCGAGGATCTTCTGCTCGGACTCGAGTCGACCGAAGAGATCCCCTCGTTCCGCGACGCCAAGCGGGCATTCGAGCGGGAATACGTCACGCGCGTGCTGCGACTCTGCAAGGGCAACATCAGCCGCGCAGCGCGCATCGCCAAGAAGGACCGCAAGGACTTCTACGATGTGATGCGACGCAACTCGATCAACCCGCAAGAGTTCCGGCTCTAGATCAATCCAGGATCCAGGGCGGCCCGCTCCCCCAAAGACGCCGGGCAGCCACTGGGTTCGAATCATCAAAGCGGCCTGCAGTCGCCGATTCGTCGGTCATTGCAGGCCGCTTCGCATTCAGGGATCGTTTTTGAAGATTCTTCTCTGAACAACCCGTTGCGTCGAGCCGTCCTTTTCCGAGAAAACCTGTGAAGGCGGAGAATCTACATGACGAGCGAGCGCAGTATTCGCGGGCACTGCCTGTGCGAAGGAATCCAGTTCGAGGTGAGCGATCTGGAGGGCCCCCTGGAACTGTGTCACTGCAGCCGTTGTCGACGCGGCTCGGGTGCGGCCTTCGTGGCGGGTATCTGGCTGAAGAGCGAGAACCTGCGCTGGCTCAGAGGACGCGAACTGATCAAGAGTTATGCGGCGCCAATCCTGAAGGCTCCGCCCCCCTATCGCAGGCACTTCTGTGGCACCTGTGGCTCCCCGGTGCCGAATCCGGATCCCGACTTCCACATGATTGAAGTCCCGGCGGGGCTGCTCGAGGAAGATCCCGGACTCCGCCCGGCCCACCACCTGTTGTTCGGTCCCAAGGCGCCGTGGTGGGAAATCCGCGACGGACTCCCCTAACTGGGCAGCGACGAGATTCGGGCTCTGCGCCAGAAGCTCTGGTTCGACGACGGCCGCTAGGGAATCTCTGCACAGGGAGGATTCGAGCGAGAAGCGGGAGTCGCCGCCTGAGCAAGAAGCGTGATCCAATCGCAGATCCGTAGATCTGCAGAGGGTCGCGCGACGCAGCGCAGGCGGATGCATCGCGCTTCGCAGCCGCAGCCTCCCTGTGCAGAGCTTCCCTAGTCCGCTTTCTCGAGGATGCGGAGAGCCGCCTGTTTGCCAGCTTCCACGCCCGGTTGATCGAAGGGATTCACCCCGTATAGAGATCCGGCCAGCGCTGTCTGCAACTGCTGGGTCATCAACAGCGCTCCGACGGCTTCGGGGTTGATGCGCTCCAGGAACATCTCGACCAGCGGGCGCTGCGCATCGCACAGGGCCTGGACCGTACCTTGAGCTTCGGCATCGAATACTTCTGACATCTTCGCACCGGCGATGACGGCGGGCTCCGCACCTCGCGAGATTTTCAGGTTCCTGCGCAGCTTTCTCACACGCACCACGGTGTAGAGCTTGTCGTCGGGGCCGTCGACATAGAGCTGAATCTGCGAGTGCTGATCTGTCGTTCCGCGCGCGACCACCGGCGTCGGACCGTTCCCTCCCTTGCCCAGACTTTCGGCCCATATCTGGGCGAACCAATGCCCGAGCGGGACCAGTGCATCGGAGTAGATCATCTCGACGTGGATCGGCCGTCCTTTCGCCTGCTGTAGATGGTGCAGCGCAGCGAGGCGCCCTGCGGGACCGAGCAAGGCATCGTCTCGGGCTTCCTGGAGCGCGCTGCGAGCTCCGGCGAGCACCCGTTGAACCGGTACACCGCAGAGCGCCGGCACGAGCAGGCCGCTGGAGGTGAATACCGAGAAGCGCCCGGACACGTCCGCGGGCGCGCGCAGGACGCGCGTCTGATAGCGATCGGCGAACTCGCGCAGGGTCCCGGATTCTCCTGTCGTGACCACGAAGTTCTTCCGGATCTGTGCCGGACTCGGCTTCCAGGCTTCGAGCAGCGCGTGGAGTTGTACGAGCGTCTCGAGCGTGCCACCCGATTTGCTGACCACGTGGACGAGTGTGTGCCTCGGGTCGAGTGTCTCGAGCAGTGCGGCAAAACTCTCGGGATCCACGTTGTCCGGATAGTGGAAACGCAAACCGGTTCGGGTCGAACTCGGCCTCTTGGAGCCCCGGGTCAGGGAACGTCGGCTCTGGAGGCGCTCGTTGTGCAGCGCGGGTAGCAGCGCTGCACAAAGCGACTGACCTCCGAGCGAACTGCCCCCGATGCCCAGTTGCACGACGTCGCGGATTCCGGCCGGCTTTGAGCGGATACAGGAGCGGATTTCTCGCAGGACGCCCACGTCCTCGATCACCCTCAGAAACTCGCCATCCGCGCCGGCGTCGAGTTTGGCCAGTGCCGCGCCGAGGCGCGCCCGATACCGCGCCAATTCCGCCTCGGTGACTCCCGCGTTTTCGAGCCGGACTTCCAACCGCGCCATCGATCTCCCTGGTATTCTATTGCGCGATGATAGCGGCCGTCGTTCAGATGACATCCGGTGTGGATCTGACCCACAACCTGGAACGCGCAGCGCACTGGATTGCCCGTGCAGCGCAGGCCGGGGCCGAACTGATCTCGCTACCCGAGAATATGCCGATCCTGCGCGAGGAAAACGATTCCGCACCCCACCCGTTTGCGCAGGACATGAAGGACGGCCCGGTCGTCCGCTTCCTTTCGGAACAGGCCAGGACACACGGAGTCTGGCTCGCCGGCGGCACGCTGCCCGAGCGCGTACCCGAAGACCCGGATCGCGTTTACAACACCGCCGTGTTGCACGCTCCGGATGGCGAGTTGTGCGCGAGTTATCGCAAGATCCACCTGTTCGACGTGGATGTGCCCGGCGCCGTGTTGCGTGAGTCGCGTGGGGCCGCCGCGGGCACCGAGGCGGTCGTCGCACACACCGTGCGGGCCGCGATCGGGCTGACGGTCTGCTACGACCTGCGTTTTCCCGAACTCTATCGAGAACTGGTCGCACGCGGAGCACAGATACTACTGGTGCCTTCGGCGTTCACCGTACCCACGGGACGGGATCATTGGGAGATCTTGCTGCGAGCCCGAGCTATTGAGAACCAGTGCTTCGTGCTCGCTGCGGGCCAGTACGGTGAACACAACTCGACGCGCCGTTCGTACGGCCGCTCGATGATCATCGATCCCTGGGGCGTCGTGCTGGCGACCGTTCCCGATGGCGAGGGCTTCGCAACCGCCAGACTCGATTTCGAGGCCCAGGCCGAGGTGCGTCGCCGACTCCCAGCGCTGGCTCATCGCCGACTCTGATCCCGGCCCACCGGCCCAGTATTTCACGGAGTTGCTCGCGGGCGCTAAAGCCCCCCGTACCGTCCGCCGATTTTGGAGACTCCGAAGTGTGCCTCTAGATGGGAGCAATGATTTGCGCGAAGCCTCGCTCATCGTGCGACGGGATGGACTCCCGGATCAATCTTTCGACATTCGCGACGCCGAAACCCTGATCGGGCGAACTCCGCGCAGTGACCTGCAGGTGGCCGACGAGGCCGTCAGCAGAGAGCACGCCGTCATCCTCTGGGAGGAAGGCGTCTTCACGGTCGAAGACCTGCAGAGCACCAACGGAATCCGCGTAAACGGCAAGCGCACGCGTTCGGCCGAGTTGCATCACGGCGACGAGATCGAGATCGGCCAGACCCGGATCCTGATGATCTTCCGCTAGGGAATCTCTGCACAGGGAGGATTCGAGCGAGAAGCGGGAGTCGCCGCCTGAGCAAGAAGCGTGATCCGATCGCAGATCCGTAGATCTGCAGAGGGTCGCGCGACGCAGCGCAGGCGGATGCATCGCGCTTCGCAGC
>JAAELY010000493.1 GCA_024226335.1 bacterium | reverse complement strand
GCTGCGAAGCGCGATGCATCCGCCTGCGCTGCGTCGCGCGACCCTCTGCAGATCTACGGATCTGCGATCGGATCACGCTTCTTGCTCAGGCGGCGACTCCCGCTTCTCGCTCGAATCCTCCCTGTGCAGAGATTCCCTAGTAGGCTGGTAGACTCGTGAGCATGCGAGAGTTCCTTCGTTCCGCCACTCAAAAGCCCGTAGTGAAGCGTGCCCTGCTCTACGCAGTCGTTGTCGGGGCCATCCTGATCGCGATCAATCACGCCGACGCGCTTCTTCGGGGAGACATCGACTCGACTCGAGTATTCAAGATGGCTCTAACGGTCCTGGTACCCTACTGCGTCTCGACTGCGTCGAGCGTCGGCGCCTTGCGCTCGATGAATGAGGGGAATCCCTGATCGATCTCAACGGATCTTCTCGACGCTGCGTTCCCAGTTCTGCCCGTCGAAGGGGCGGCATGCAAACTCCTCGAGGACGTCTCCGTCCAGGCAGCGAATATTGATGTCATAGCCTTCGGGGTGGGAACGCGGACGCGAAAATGGGTGGATACCGCAACTTCGACAGAAGCGGTGCTGGGCGCTTCCGGTGTTGAAACGATAGGTCTCCAGGGCATCGTCGCCTTCGAGTAGCTCGAACGCGTCCGCCGACACGATCAGACCCAGGAAGCCCTTCTTCGAACAGATCGAGCAATTGCACTCGTTGACCGTGGGTTCGTCGACTCGAACGCGAAAGCGAACGGCACGACAGTGACAGCCCCCCTCGTAGAACTTGGCTTCCTTCATAGCCGGAGATTACCCAATCCACTTGCAGATTGGCGGATCGTAGTTCAAGTTGCGGTCGTGAAACTCTTTTCCTGGAATGTGAACGGCATTCGCTCCGTACAGCGCAAAGGATTTCTGGAGTGGTTCGAAGCCCAGAAGCCGGACATCGTGTGCGTGCAGGAAACGAAAGCCCAACCTCACCAACTGAGTGAGGAACTTCTGAACCCACTCGGATACCACGCAAGTTGGTTTTCGGCCGAGAAGAAGGGCTATAGCGGAGTGGCCACGTTCAGCAGACGCGAACCACTCTCTGTGCGAAAGGGCATGGGAAATCGCCTGGCCGATCGCGAGGGGCGTGTGCTGATCAGCGAGTTTCCCGAACTGACGCTGATTAACGCCTACTTCCCCAACAGCCAGAGAGAACACACGCGTCTTGATTTCAAACTGAGTTTTTGTCACTCGATGATGCGCCTGATGAACAAGATGCGACGCGAAGGCAGACACGTCGCGCTATGCGGAGATTTCAATATTGCCCACCGCGAGATCGACCTGACGAACTCAAAGCAGAACCGCAATAGTGCTGGATTCCTTCCGCAAGAACGCGCCTGGATGGATCGTCTCTTGAAGAATGGCTATGTGGACAGCTTCCGTCACTTCTGCGACGAGCCTGGACACTACACCTGGTGGAGCCAGCGCCTGGGTGTGCGAGAGAGGAACATCGGATGGCGCCTGGACTACTTTGCGACCAATCCAGAACTGGTCGACCGCTATCGAGCTGCGCGCATTCAGCCTCAGGTCAAGGGTTCAGACCACTGCCCGGTCGTGCTGGAACTCAAACCCTGATCAAGCGGAGACGTGGACCAACACGGTCCGCGCGGTCGATCGTCGCCGGTGTTCCCATAAGAAGATGCCCTGCCAGGTGCCCAGCCCGAGTCGTCCCCCTACGATCGGGATCGAAACAGACGTCGAGGTAAGCGCGGCCTTGATGTGCGAGGGCATGTCATCGTTCCCCTCTTGGGTATGCGTGTAGAGCGGGTCGTCTTCAGGCACGAGGCGCCGAAGCCAGGTTTCGAGATCGCGACGCGCGGATGAGTCTGCGTTTTCCTGGATCGTCAGGCTGGCCGAAGTGTGTGCAATGAAGATCGTGCACAGACCCGTATCAACCCCGGCCTCCGAAACGACTTCTTCCACAGCAGAAGTGAACTCGCACAACCCGGGTCCAGATGCGCAGATTTTCAAGTTCTTGACCATCAGGACCGATTCTGGCGAGTTTTGCCCGCCCGCGCGAGGGGGCGTCGTGTACTCTGAGCAAATGGAATTCGAGTACCGACCCCGAGGACCGTACTCGCTTGCGCTGACTGCGTCCCGCTTCCAGCGCTTTCCCGAACGGGTCGACCGTGTCGATGATTCTGGCTATCGACGTCTGATGATCGTCGAACGCCAGCCGTTGCTCGTATCTGTGCACCAACGAGGTCCCGTATCGCGCGCGACTCTCCATGTGCGCATGCAGGGCAAGGGAGCCCAACGAGAAGCAGCACGCGGAGCGGCAGAGCGTGTGCTGGAACGGGGACTCGGCGCACGCGCAGACCTGCGCGCCTTCTGTCGAAACTTCAAGGACGATCCCCTGCTCTGCGAACCAATGACTCACTTCCGCGGCCTGCGCGTGGCGGGTGCTCCCGATGTCTGGGAAGCCCTGGTCACAACCGTGTTGTGCCAGCAGGTAAACCTGAAGTTCGCCTTCTCGATTCGCGATGACCTGATTGGCAAACTCGGTCGCCGCGCGCGCTTCGACGGCATGACCTACTACGCGTTTCCGGCAGCGGAGCGCGTCGCTCGAGAGAGTGAAACGACCCTGCGGACCTTCCGGCTTACGGCCGCAAAGGCGCGCACAATCCACGCTCTGGCGCAGGCGTTCAAACGCGGCGAACTGGCCGATAAAGAACTCGCGGTACTCGACGACGAGCAGGTGATCGAGCGCCTTTGCCAGATCAAGGGCGTGGGTCGTTGGACGGCGGAGGTCGTGCTGATTCGCGGCCTGGCGCGCCTCGATGCCTACCCGGCCGCCGACCTCGCCGTCCTCAAATACCTGGCCCGCGATCTCCTGGGACGAAAGGAAAGTGCCAGTGAAGCCGAGATGCGCAACTACGCCAAGCGTTGGCGCCCGTACCGTTCATTGGCCCTCGTATACGCGCTGGCCGAACTCGCACGACGTCAGGCAGTGAAGCAAGCCGGGTAAGAATCCGGGGCTAATCGTCCTCGTCGGACCCGGTGGCCGAGCGATCCACATCGAGATCGTCGGGGTCCATGGTCTCGATGTCGCCATTGGGCTGGCCCGCTTCGATTTCTCCGTCGATCAGACCGCCAGGAGCCCCGGACTCGTCCGCGGGATAGTCTTCATCCGCATCCTGCTCGATCTTCTCTGCTGCACCCGGCACGGGCTTGCCGCTCTTTGAGTCCGGAACCGGCTCCTCGTCATCGCGAGGATAGAGCGGCTCGCCGTCATCGCCGATCAATAGCTCATCGGGATCGGTCGTCCCATCTACAGAATCGGAGTCGAAGGAACCCGGCTGATCGAACTCGTCGTTCTGTTCTGGAGAGATCGCGGGAAGTTCACCGTGGATCGGACTGAGATCGGTCTCGATCTGCTGACGTTCTTGCGCCTCGAGATCAGCGCGAATCTCATCCGCTAGTTCGCGGTCCGCTTGAATCTCCACAGCAGGTGGCATCTCGGCCCACGCAACATGGGCAGCCGCAACAACCCCGGCGAAGCCGCATAGAAAGCCCATCCACTTGTTCATGGTATTCCCCGGCAAAGTCAGTGACTGCAGGAGAATAGCCGGCCGCAAGAGAGTCCTCCCGGACTTGCGGGTTGGGCGAACGCCAGGAATTCCCCGCAACCGACAGGTTGCGACGGGCGCGACTCAGATGTCCCAGCCCTCGACGGAACCGGCTTCCTGGTCGTTCTTCTGGCGAACTTGCAGACGTGGCTTCTCGATCTGGACCCGCGTGTGCGAAGGTACCGACTCCGTGATCCAGACATTGCCTCCGATCACCGAGCCACTGCCGATCACCGTCTCACCACCGAGGATGGAAGCATTCGGATAGATCGTTACATCGTCCTCGATCGTCGGATGACGCTTCTTGCCCACGTCGAGTCGCCCGTGTTTGTTCGAGTACGCACCCAGGGTCACACCGTGATACATCTTCACGCGGTTGCCGATGATCGCGCTCTCACCCACGACAACGCCCGTCCCGTGATCGATGAAGAAGTGGCAACCGATAGTTGCTCCGGGGTGGATATCGATACCGGTACGGCTCTTCGCATGCTCACCCATGATGCGAGCGACGACGGGCGCCTCGAGCAGATAGAACTGGTGCGCGATGCGGTAGGTCGAAACCGCAAAGACCGAAGGATAGGCCACGATCACCTCGGCAAAGGTCTTGGCAGCGGGATCGCCCTGGAAAGCGGCGTCCACGTCCATGCACACGCATTCGCGGACCTCGGGAAGCTCGTCGATCAACTTGCCCGCCCGCTCATGACCGATCAACCCTGCGATCAGACCGTGCACGACTTCGATGTCGGCGGTCAGCCGCTCATCAGGTGTCTGGTCGAGCACGATCGCGCGCAGTTTGTCGAGAATTTCGATGACCCAGACAGGATCGGGACAAGCCTCACCTCGGGCCTGGCTGATGGGATCCCCGCTCTGGCGTTTGGCCGCCAGCTGCTGCACTACCGTCTTACTGCTCGATTCCAATGGCGAGCCTCCGTTTTCCACAAGCTTTCACAGCCGAGAATAAACCCGAATTTGCTGGATTTCAAAGGGATTCGGGCAGAGCCCTTTCCGAAGGGTGATTTGGATGTTGCGTGGGCTGAAGGGGTTTCAGAGCCCGCCTGCCCCTGTTTTGCGCAACCGGCCCGGGAGGCCCAGGAAACCCGACGGTAGCCGGAACACGCGCAGATCACTAGCAAGCCGTGTTGGAATTCCCCGAAATTCGGATGGAATTCCCCGCGATCATACGACGCCCCGGACCCGCCCTGAGACAGGGTTAGCTGCTGGCTAGGGAACCTCTGCACAGGGAGGCTGCGACCGCGAAGCGCGATGCATCCGCCTGCGCTGCGTCGCGCGACCCTCTGCAGATCTACGGATCTGCGATCGGATCACGCTTCTTGCTCAGGCGGCGACTCTCGCTTCTCGCTCGAATCCTCCCTGTGCAGAGATTCCCTAGGGCCCGTCGGCGATTCCGAAATATGCGTGTTCGAATCCGTCCTCGCCGATTCGCACGATCCGGAAACCCGAAGGATCGTCACCCAGAGGCTTGCCCACCGGGCCGGTGGTGATCATCTCGAGTTCACCGTCGCGCCCATAGGCATTGCGATGGTAGTGCCCTGCGAACACGGCTCTCACACCCGCCTCGTGCAGGAGTTTCAGGTACTGGCCCCTGATCTCGTTCGGAAGATTGAAGTACTCCCAGGCCTCGTCCGGATCGCTCAGAAAAAGGGAATGGTGCTGGAAGACCAGGATCTGCGCCGCACCTGATGCGCGCGCGGTTCCAAGCTCCCCCTTCAACCAGGCGAACTGAGCAGCGGCCTCACCGGGAGCTTTCGATGGCTGACCGATCAGGCTGCTATTGAGTACGATGCCGTACACGTCGCCGTGTCGGAACGAATACCAGTCGGGTCCGAAATCACGTCGGAACGAGCGCAGGAGATCCGATGTCGGTTCTCCGGCGACATCGTGATTGCCCGGGACCAGGTGTAATGGAATAGACGTGTCGAGTCGTCCGGCAATCCTCTGAAACTCCCGGGTCTGACCAGCATGACCCGGGGTCTGAATCAGGTCGCCGCAGATCACCACAAAGGCGGGTCGCAGACGATTGGCATGCTCGATCGCCTTCTCGAACAGCGCAATCTCCTGGGCCGTAGGATCGTCATTCCAGGTGTAGCCGAGCAAGACCAGAAGCAGAGGCGTACCCGCAAACCCGAGCTGTGGATCGGCCATCTGAATGAAGAACGGAGATTGAGTCAGCCGCGCCAGCTGGCCTTCGTCACCGTTCAGATGCTCAGAGGGGCCCGGAATCGCGCAGGCCGAGAGCGCAAGGAAAGCCGCGAAAAGGCTGATCAGAGATCTTGCTCGCATCCTCCGAGCATCTCACATCTTCGCATCGAAGTCGTATCGGCGAGGCTCTTCCCGCAGCAAGCTAGTCCCGGCTCATGAAGAGCTGCAACACATACCAGAACATCAAGGCCACCGAAGCGAAGAGCTGCAGAGATGCGCCCACGTAGCGGTCTTCCGGGAAAGTCCGAATGATGTCCGAGGTTTCGTAGAGAATGGCAGCACCCGCGAGACCGACCATGGCAACCGAGAACCAGGTACCGAGGTGGAAGCCGAACAAGCTGCTCGCAACAATCCCGATCAGGGCGGCAATCATTCCGTACATGACGATTCCGCGGAGAAAACTGAAGTCCTTTCGCGTAATGAAGGCGACGGCCGTCAGGCCGACGAAGCCACCCATCGTGACCCAGGCCGCGCTCTGGATCGTGCCGGGTGCGAAATTGTTCGCCATGAACAACAGCGGTACGAAAAAAATCGATTCCGCGACGACGAAACCGATCAGACCGGCGTACTGTGCACCCTTCGAAGTCGATCCATTGGCAGCTCGACTGGCGAGCCAGCCGACGATCATGAACGCTCCCAGCACCAACAGCCAACTGGTACCGAGCATGGCCCGCGCCATGGTCTCAGCCAGACCCGTGCTAAAGTAGTAGACCTCGAGCGCCGTAAATCCACAGATCGCCCCGAACAGATGCACATACGTTCGGGTGATGAACGTGGCCCGCGCGTCCACGTTGATCGGTGCCCCGGTTACGGTTCCGTCGGGATGGGTCTGGCCTTCGTACATGATCGAACTCCTCCTCGCCTAGCGGCCAACGAGCCGAATAGTCTGAAAGTCTAGCAGTGCATCAGGCGGACTGCTGGGGAGTTGCCCGCTGGATGATCCGCCTGCAGTCCAGGCCCGCACGTAAGGCGCCATACGTTCCACACGTGTCGATCTTCGTCAGCCTCGATGCGCAGAAGGCCTCGGCCACCGCACCGTCGCCGCTTCGCACGAGCAGTGAACCCTGGAACGCCAGAGCCATGTGCTCGACGATGCGTCTGCAACGGTACTCGATGTTCTCCTGGTCTCGGAGCTCACAGCCCAGCTCTTCGACGAAACGATCGAGTCGGGCATCTCTGCCGGAGGCCAGTTCGACTTCGTTCATGAACGCGTCGATTGCTCCCGGGCTGCGGCGCATGGCGCGCAGCATGTCCAGGCACTGCACATTGCCACTGCCTTCCCAGATCGCATTGACCGGCGACTCGCGGAACAGGCGCGGCAGAATAGAATCCTCCATCACACCGCTCCCCCCGAGACACTCCATGGCTTCGCTGGCGTGACCGGGCGTGCGTTTGCAAATCCAGTACTTGCCCACAGCCGTTCCGATACGCACCAGGAGTTTCTCCGCGTCGTCATTCGAACTCTGATCGAGGGCGCGTGAATGAGTTGTGGTCCGAAGAATGTGCCTTTCGAGTCCCCGGGTCTTCCTCGACAGGGCCATCTGACCCGTTCACAGGACTCAGTACGCGTAAGAGAGTTCGTGACTCCGCCCACCCGGCAGTCTGCGGGTTGGAATGCGCCGTTCG
>JAAELY010000492.1 GCA_024226335.1 bacterium | reverse complement strand
GGCTGCGAAGCGCGATGCATCCGCCTGCGCTGCGTCGCGCGAACCTCTGCAGATCTACGGATCTGCGATCGGATCACGCTTCTTGCTCAGGCGGCGACTCCCGCTTCTCGCTCGATTCCTCCCTGTGCAGAGATTCCCTAGAGGCCCGGCCGAAGACCCCACCTGCATTCGGTCGAGTCTGCACCTCTCTGCCAGCGTTGCACTCCCTGCGCCGTAGTTACGGCTACGCCTCAATCGCACGCCTCGACAGAGAGGCACAGCCACGACCTCGGTGCGACGGCGGAGTTTTTAGCCGGGCCTCTAGAGCGGCAGCGCTTCGATCAACCAGTCGACGTGCAGCGGCGCATCGGGGTTGGGACCGCTGCGCCGCAGGCCGATGGCGTGGCGCAGTACGTCGGGAAACTGCCACTCATCGGCGATGCGTTCGAAAAACACGTCCGCCAGGTCTCGGGTCAATTCCCCGAGTGCGAGATGCTCGCGATCGGGCTGACAGGCCGAGAGGACCAGATGAAGGTCGAAGGCGGGCGCTTCTCCGAGCGCGCCCTTGAAGAGTTGCGTATCGGCCATCTTCAGACGCTCGACCGGAGCGAGTTCCGCCACGCAACTGAGCATGCGCAGCAGCACGAGATAGGGTGTGGGATCCAGGACCGACTGCACGGCGCCCAGAACCGGCGCGGGGTGCGGACCCGTGATCAGGCCCGCGTAGTCGAGTCCGGGTCGATTCTCGGAACCCTTGGGCGGAGCCAGGGGAGAGAACTCCCAGGCCAGACAGCGAAACGTATAAGGAGGCCGATCGAGCACCGTCATCTCGGGGCTCGTCGCGGGATCAGCGGGCCGGAAGACCATCTCGTCATCCGCGCAATAGGCCTCGACGGCGCAGTACGAATCGACAAACTCTGCGACCAACACTTCGGGATTTTGCAGGTAGTCGACGCACTCGCCCATCTGCTGGCGCAGGTTCAGCCCGGAGGAGCGCTCATAGCGCCGTCTCAGACTGGTGCTGGGAAATGAGGGTCGCCGATCCAAGTTTGTCCTCGCCTGCGCCAGAGCGTCGCGTCCCGGGAAGTAGTCCTTCGGGCACTATCGGCACATCGAGCTGCGAAACTTCGCGAAGCGGCCCAATCGCAGCTGACCGAGGCAGCCGACACGGGTGTCCCCGTATGTCGCTATGCGGCACCTCGCGGAAGATCAGGCGAAGAGTTCCCCACGCTTCAATACGTACTGCGTCACGTCATTCATGGTCTGCAGCTCGGCGAAGTCACTGTCGGGGACATCGATGTCAAACGCCGCCTCGATCGCCATCACCAGCTGCACCAGATCCAGAGAATCGGCCCCCAGATCGAGAGCAAAGTTCGACTCCGGGATCAACTGACCGGGATCGAGGTTGAGTTTCCGAGCGACGACATGCTGAATCTTTTTCCGGACGGATTCCATCGTCGCCATGTAACGACTTCTGAGCCCCGGGACTTGAATGCGGATTGGCCTGGATGCGAACTGGCAATTGGCGTTAGGCGGTCGGCTCCGCTATTTTCCTGTCGTCATGAGAACCGGAAACCTCGATCACGCGAAAACCTTTGAGTTCGAGCTCTCGCAGCTCGAATCCTCACAGGGGAAGCGCACGGGCGGAGTTTCCACACCCGCCGCGGGATGGGTCCTCTCGGATTTCGCCGACTGACGGCGCCGAGACGTTTGTTTTCAAAAACCTCTCCCGCCGAGTTCGGCCGGAGAGGTTTTTCTTTCCTCCCTCAATGATCCTTCGGCCTCTCGGCGGGAGAGGTCCGCCGAGGTAGAGCCATGAAATATTTCAGCTGGACACCGTCCCGAGAGATCTGGATCGAACCCAATCCGCGAATCTCCGTCGTGATCGGCGTTTTCGGCGTGCTCGTCACGTTAGTCGGACTCGTGTTCGCAGAACCAGCTCCCGTAAGCACTGTCGCGGAGCAACGAGCTTCAACGAGCGGCGATTCACCGATCTTCGAAGAGAGCCGCGTCCCGCGGAAATCTGAGTGGCTCAGCAGGTGAGTAGAGGCGGCCGACGTCAGTCCGTCGCCTCCACCAGCGCCTTTACGACCAGAGTCAGGCCACGGACCTCACACACCTTGACGCGCTCACCGCGAGAAATCTGCCCGGATCCGACGTGTACCTCTGCGCGCCACAACTCACCCTTCACGCGCACGTAACCCGAGGGAGCAAGTTCGTCTTCGGTGATCGCACTCTGGCCGATCAGCAGACCGACGCCCGCGCGGGCAACCAGATCTTCCTCGAAGACCTTTCGCACGAACGGGTACATCGCCAGATCCTTGCCAATCCACAATCCCAGAGCCAGGAATGCGCTCCACAGTGGCCACTCCAGCCAGGCCTGCGCCCAGAAGATCAACAGTCCGGCGACGATTCCCTCGGGAATCTGCAGCACCAGGTATTTTGCAAATCCGCGACTGAGCACACGGGCATTCTACGCGCTCGAACCGGGAGTCTGCGCGACCCACTCCGGGCGAGCCTCGCCCTCGGCTAGCCGCACTTCTTTCCGCAGTGCCTAGTGAGCCGGTGGGGTCTGGCTAGTAATCCTGGATTTGGGGTCGGGACGGCTCGACGGGCTCCGGGAAGTCGGTGAACGGAAACGGCTTGATCGCATCGTTGTGCGTCAGGTAACGGAGCACGCGGTAGTAGTAGGCCACGAGTCGGTTTGAAACTTCTCCGATGCGCTCGTTGGGCGGAGCTTGAGTGATCAACGTATAGCCGAGCTGGAACGCGACCAGCACGTAGATGCCCCCCCGAAGCACGCCCAGCCCCAGGATAAAGAGCAGGGTGTAGAAGATTCGTACGACGGTATCGACGCGATCGATCTCACCGGAGTCGAAATCGACCTCATCACCCATCGTCTCTTCCCGAACCTCGCCTCCTCTGACGCCGTACTCGGTGCTCATGCGGGGGTCCTCCTGATTTCGCCAGCCTCAAACGAAAGAGGCTTGGCTGTGTCGCCTGTGGACTGCATCGCCCATGCCAGGGGCTCCAGACGGCGTCAGCAGCCGGAGGACCGGCCGTGGCGCCGCGGCGCCCGGACAGTGTCGCCCGTTTACTGCGGCAAAAAAAGGGTTGTGGTCCAAAGAATGGGTTCGGCCCCGTCGAGGCGTCGGAGCCGGGACGAGAAGGCCGAATTGCGCTTCGGGGAGTTGCCCGAAAGCCTCGATCTGAGCCCCTCGAACCCAGACCCATTCTTCGCACCACGGCCAGGGTCAGAAGCGGTCGACGCGGGTCGCGAACAGGATTTCGCAGGCCCCGGCACCTCGATCGGTCCGTCGGGTCGAAGTCTTCCAGACGAAACCGTCCGGCTTGTAGGCATCAACCAGAAGCCCGGAAATGCGCACGAGCTCGCCGGCGCCAACGTCCTTGATCGCGGCATCGACTTCGTCACTTGCCGGGATGATGTGCACATTGCTCAGCGAATCGTGGACGCGCTTTTCGGGGATCGGCAGTGCTTCGTGCCATTGCCAGTAGCCGAAACGGCCACTCTGGCTGAAGTCGAAGCGACTCGCGAACCGCTCGTCCATCATCGGACCCCAACCGAGCAGCAGGTCGACAGGCGAAAGATCGGCGCTCGGATCCCAGTAGTAGCGCTCGTGCGACATGACTCGAGCTTCGATGTGGTAGACCGCTCGGGGCACCAGCCTGGCCCCAAGGTGTGAGAACGCCGCCATGTCAGTGGCCGGCTCCTGGAGCGGTACCTCCAGGCCGGAAGATGCCTGGAAACTGACCGGCAACTCGCGCATTCCGGGATTGCCCGGACCCACCGAAGTGGTGTCGCGAATCGAAACCAACTGCGGTCCCGCCACGTAGGCCAGCGCAAGCAAGAGCACCGCCAGCGAAAAGCGCGCCATGGGCGACCCATCCCGACATCCGCACCGGGCCCCCCACACCGGCAGACATGTCGGTACCTATCGGACGGGAGCGCCGCACAATTGACCCGGGCGTGGTGCAGAGAATGGGTCTGACGGAAAAAGGTTCGAATCGAGAACTTCGAGCAACTCCGAGAGAGACGCTGCAGGCGTCGCGCCTGGCTCAAACCGACTCACCAGGCCCGGACCTATTCTTCGCACCACAGCTCTTCGCTTGTCAGGATTCCAGCGGTTGGCGGGAACGAGCGCCAAAAAACTGACGAGATTTGCGGGGTGTACGCCCCCCGGCATCGTCCGCTCCTCCCCGCGGACGTTCGCCGCCAACGCCGACTTCCTCAGCGTTTTCGAGCCGTTCGCGCGGCGGTCCGATGCTCTGGCGGAGGCGGCCGATTCACTCCGCAGTGTTGGGCATTCGGCTTGCACATCCGAGGGCACGCAGCTGGACCGAATTGCTGAAACACTCGGAGGCTATTTGATGGAGACCCTGATCCGGGAGGCCTGGCAAGAGCATGGCCGCATCCCCCACGACCTCAAGGAACAGATCGTCGTAGAACACACTTCGTTGATCAGCTACATCGTCAGCAGGATCGCGGTGCGACTCCCGTCGCATGTGGACCTGGACGACCTGCACAACACCGGTGTGATCGGTCTCATGGATGCGGTCGACAAGTACGACCCGACCAAGGACTGCAAGTTCAAGACGTACGCCGAATTCCGCATCCGCGGCGCCATTCTCGATCAGTTGCGGTCCCTCGACTGGGTTCCCCGCTCGGTGCGCCAGAAGAGCCGCCAACTCGAGACAGCCTGCAATCAGATCGAGCAGCGTCTGGGCCGCCCCGCGACCGACGACGAGATCGCTGGCTCGCTGGGCATCAACCTCGACGAGTTACACGTCATGGTCAACCAGACGCGCGGTATCTCCATCGTCAACATGGACGACCTGCGCGGCTCCAATGACTCCGACCAGCCGTTGCCGAGCGGCAACCTCGAAGACGTGAATGCGGAAGACCCGTTTGCTTCTCTGCGTTCGAGAGAACTCACGCAGTCACTGGCCAAGGGCATAGACAGTCTGCCCGAGAAAGAGCGTCTGGTGATCTCGCTCTACTACTACGAGGACCTGAACCTGAAGGAAATCGGTTCGATCCTGGGCATCACTGAATCCAGGGTCTGCCAGATCCACTCGAAGGCGGTCTCGCGACTGCGCTCCCGCATGCGCCTGAGCCTGCTCAACTGATTCGAAACCGACCACGGCTCTCGGTCGAGATAGTTCGTGGTCCGAAGAATGGGGGCGGCTCGATCGACCTACCGGCGCAGCAGCGAGGCTTCCAATATGAGCCTCCCGGAGTTGCCGAAAATCCTCGATTCGAGTTCCCTGAACTCAGGCCCATTCTTCGGACCACGAATATCGGGTTGAAAGAAGGGCCGAACGGCGAGTATTAACACAAGCATGTTCGTACGCCTTGCAATCGATTTCGAGAACCCCGCCAAGGGATGGTGGAAAAGCGGCGGTCAGGACCTCTGGGAGAGCATCCTGGAGGCCTTTGACAACAACGACGTAGTGGTCGAGGAATCGATCGCTCATTCCTGGCTGGCCGAGGCCGAGAAGATCCCCGGCTGGACGGGGGGTCCCGACTACGCCCCTCACCCGATCGTGGTGAAGGAAGTCGACGAGGACGAAGACATCTGAGCGAACGCGACGCCGTTGATTGAGCAGCCTGGCGAGAACGCGGGCTAGCCTCGGCTTTACGACGTCTCCGTCGCCTCGGCTGACTTGGCGCAGCGTTTCACGCGCAGACGAGTGATGCGTGTTCCCGAGACGTCGGCCACGCCGAACTCGTAACCGGGCACGCGTACGATGTCGCCCTTGCGCGGTGCGCGGCCGAGTTCATTGAAGACCAGACCGCTGAGCGTATCGCCCTTCTCGGCTGGTACGTCCGAACCGGTTTCGCGGTTGAAGTCCAGCACCTTGATGCGTCCGAGCGCCTGGTGGCTTCCGTCGGGCAACTCTCGGATCGTCAATAGCTCGTCGCGATCGAACTCGTCGCGGATTTCGCCGACGATCTCTTCCAGGATGTCTTCCTGGGTGACCATGCCCATGGTCACCCCGAACTCGTCCTTCACGATTGCCACGTGCACGAATACGCGTTGCATGTCGGCCAGCAAAATCAGGATCTTTTTGCGCTCGGGTACTCGCAGGATCGGCTTCAGGATCGAGAGCAGATCGGCATTGCCGTTCTCGCCGCATAGCTTGACGAGGTCCTTGAGGTGCACGGTCCCGTGGATCTGGTCGATCGTATCCTCGTACAGAGGAACGCGCGTGTAGCCTTCGGCGAGCACGCTTTCCAGTAGCTGCTTGGGCGGGATGTCGATCGGGAACGCCACGATCTGCGTGCGCTCCACCATGATCTCCTCGACGGTCATCTCTGCCGCGCCGGCTGCGGCGCCCATGATCACCAGGGGTTCGCCTTCGTGCCGACCCGAGTGCGCTTCACGGGCCATGCGCAGGACCTCTTCAGCCGTGGTCGGGGATTCGCCGCCCTCACTTCCTCCGATGCGAAGTACGAGCGGTTCGATCACGCGGTCGAAGAGTCGATGCAGCGGCCAGAGCGCGGCGTGAAACAGGTAGAGCGGCAGGGCCACCGCGTAGGAGATGCGCCGCGGATGCGCGGCGGCCAGAGCCTTGGGAATGATCTCCGAGGACACGAGGAGCAGGATCGTCATGACCACGGTCGCCACCAGGATGCCGTCCCGCGAACCCAGATAGTGGATCGCCAGGCCCGAGGCCGTGGCCGATCCGAGGATGTTCACCAGATTGTTGCCAAGCAGGATCGTGACGAGCAGGCGCGATGTGGAGGCCAGCAGATCGCGCACGGCGACCGCGGCGGGACCGCGAGCCTCCCGAACGTCTTCTTCGATCTCGTGCGCGCGCAGGCGCAGCAAGGCCGTCTCGCTACCTGAAAAGAATGCCGATGCGACGAGGCAGACGATAATCACCAGAACGGCTACGAACGGATCCAATGAACCTCCGCGAAACGGTTGACCCAGCTGAATTCTAGACCAGAAAACGCCGGACCGAGAACTGGATTCGAGTAGCCCCCGGCAACAGGTGCCAGATCCGCCATCAGGGTCACTCGGGCGGAGCGTCGCTATACTCCCCCGCCCAATTCCCGCCGATCCCCAGGAGGTCCCGCATTGCCCGAGTTCGTCTACACCATGGAAGACCTGCGGAAAGTCGTTCCGCCCGAGCGCGTACTGCTCGACGGCATCACCCTCGCTTTCCTGCCCGGCGCCAAGATCGGCGTGCTGGGACACAACGGGGCCGGAAAGAGCACCCTCTTGCGCATCATGGCGGGGGTGGATTCCGAGTTCGTGGGCGAGGCGAAACCGGGAGAAGGCGTGCGCGTGGGTTACCTGGCGCAGGAACCGGAGCTGGACGAGAGCAAGGACGTGCGAGGCAACGTCGAGGAGGGCGTCGCAGAGACCCGTTCTCTACTGCTCCGTTTTGACGCGATCAGCGAGAAGTTCGCCGAACCCATGGAAGACGACGCGATGCAAAGCCTGCTGGACGAACAGGCGAAACTGCAGGATCAGATCGATGCGGTGAATGCCTGGGAACTGGACCGAGCGCTCGAAATCGCCATGGACGCGTTGCGGCTTCCTCCGGGTGAGGCTGACGTATCCAAGCTTTCGGGTGGAGAGAAGCGGCGGGTCGCTTTGTGCCGCCTGCTCCTCCAGAAACCCGATCTGCTTCTGCTCGACGAACCCACAAATCACCTGGATGCGGAATCGGTCGGCTGGCTCGAGCGCTTTCTGGCGGAATATCCCGGTACCGTCGTCGCAGTCACTCACGATCGCTACTTCCTCGACAACGTGGCCGGATGGATTCTGGAACTCGATCGCGGTCGCGGCATCCCCTACAAGGGAAATTACTCGGGCTGGCTCGAACAGAAACAAGCTCGACTGGTGGCCGAGGAGAAAAAGCAGAGCGCGCGGCAGCGCACGCTGGAACGCGAACTCGACTGGATCCGCATGACACCCCGAGCGCGTCAGGCGAAAGGCAAGGCGCGGCTCAAGTCCTACGATGATCTGCGAGCGCTAGAGGAGAAGCGAGCCCCCGAGTCGGTAGAGATCGCAATCCCGCCCGGTCCGAGACTGGGCAATGTCGTGATCGAGGCCAAGAATTTGAAGAAGGGCTACGGGGAGACGCTTCTGATCGACGACTTGAGCTTCTCACTTCCTCCGGCCGGGATCGTCGGCGTGATCGGCGGAAACGGCGCGGGCAAGACCACGTTGTTTCGCCTGCTCGTCGCTGAGGAGAAAGCCGACGACGGAACCATCCGCCTGGGAGAAACCGCGGTGCCCGCGTACGTCGACCAGGCTCGCTCCGATCTCGATGGCGAGAAGACCGTCTGGGAAGCAGTGAGCGAGGGCGAGGAACGCATTCGAGTCGGTGAGCGTGAGATTCCCAGTCGCGCCTACGTTTCGTCCTTCGGTTTCAAGGGCAGTGACCAACAGAAACGTGTGAACATGCTGTCCGGAGGTGAACGCAACCGCTTGCACCTCGCTCATGTACTGCGTTCGGGCGGGAACGTGCTCTTGTTGGACGAGCCGACCAATGACCTCGACGTCGACACTCTGCGGGCACTGGAAGAGGCGCTATTGGGTTTCTCGGGCTGTGCAGTCGTGATCTCGCACGATCGCTGGTTCCTGGACCGGATCGCCACCCATATCCTGGCCTTCGAAGGCGATAGCCACGTGGAATTCTTCGAAGGAAACTACGGCGAGTACGAAGAAGACCTGCGGCGGCGCAAGGGAGCCGATGCCGAGCAACCTCACCGCATGAAGTTCAAGCGACTCGAGCGGAACTAGTTTCGAATATCCCTTTTGGGATTTCGCGTGGGGGTCAGTAGCGGTAGGTCCAGCCGATCTTCGCGGTGGCCTGGGTGGCGGTTGGAGCGACCCGATTCGCGTCGGCGACCCAGCCCTGGTTCCAGACCAGGAAGAACTCATTGCCCGATTCGATCTCCCAGCGCACTCGGCTGTTGAGTCCGATGGAATCCGAAATGTTGTCGTACTGGATGCGATTGGTCCACGACAGGTCGGCGGTGATGCCCACGTTCAGGTCCATGCGCACCAGGCGTTGCGTGAAGTCACCCTTGAATCGGGTGCTACCGTCGAAGCGCACGCCGAGTCGGGCGTCGTTCTGCTGAACAAAGAGGCTCAGGAACAGACGGGACGAAGGACGCAGTTCCACGGTCGCATCCGTGCGCACGATGCGACCGTCGTAGAACTCACCCCAGCGCGATTCCAGGATGAGGCGGACGGGACGCGAGTTCGCGGTGTCGAGCTTGATGCTGAATTGCTCGAAGCGGTAGTCGCCGGGTAGAACCAGTGAATCGGCGCTGAGCTGAAACGCAGTGTCGATATGTTCCTGCGCCGCGATGAAGCTGAGACTGAGCTTGTCACCCGCGTGGTTCGCGATTTCCAGCGGCTTCAGGGTGACTTCACTGCTCCCCAGTCGATTCGCATCCCGGTCGGTCACGATCGACGCGACGAAGCCGGTATCGATCGTACGCAACACATGACCGCGGGGACGCCAGCGATAACGGAACTCGTTGTAGTACTGGCGAATACCGACCTGATTCACGAAACCGAGGGTCGGATTGAAATTCTCCTGAAACTCGGAGAATGACAGAACCCCTCTGATACGGTCGTTCGGATACTCGAGCTTCGCGCCAAACGCTGCTTCACGACCACTCGTGTGGCTGGATTGGCTGCGTTGGAACCAGAAGTCGGCCTTCAGGATGTGGCTTCCAGCAAAACTGCTGTCTCGGTAGCGGAAGTCCGCACCGATCAGATTGTTGCTGATCACGCCGGCGGGATCGCCTTCTGTCGCGATCAAACCGACGGTCGATTCCTGACCCACGTTGAGCTGAAGGCGCCCTACACTCAGACGAGTTTCGTCCTGTGAACCCTTTCGTTCGGTCATCGTGTGCAGAACGCCGAAGTTCAGTGGACCCGAGCGTCCCGTGAACTTCAGACCCGCGTCGATATCGAGCACCCGTCCGCTCAGGATTCCGATGCGCCTCGAGAAGAACGGCAGACCGTTCTCGTTTTGCAGCCCGGCGAACTGGAAGATGGAGCTGTCCTGAAGAAAGAAGTCGCGCGTTTCGGGAAAGAACAGCGCAAACCGGGTCAGATTCGTCTGGCGCTCATCGACGGGAGCATCAGAAAAGTCGGTGTTCAATGTCAACGAACCGGTGATCGCTGGATTGAAACGGTAGAACACATCGAGCCCCGGTCGACCGAGTCGATCTGAGTCGCGACCCACGCGATCGCGTACATAGGTACCCGAGAAGCTGGGCTTCAGATCGAAGCCCGTGCCCTTGATATCGTTCAAGCCATCGATACGACCGATTCCGGCGATGTCGGTCACGCTGCGGTTGTGCGAGTAGTTCGCCCAGCGCGACTTCACGTTCTTGCGCCGCATGATGCGTTCGGCTTCGAAACCCCAGGTAGACCCCCCCGGGGCGAAATTGACGCTCTGGAAGGGAATCGCGAACTCGGCCGTCCAGCCCTGATCGTCGATCGCCGCGTCCGCGTACCAGATCGTGTCCCACTCGCGACGAAAGTTCTCGTTGTTCTCGATCAGTGCCTCGGATCGCGTGCCGATCGGATTCACCTGGAAGAAGTAGCCATTGCGATCGTCGAGAAAGGTGTCGAAGTTCAGATTGATGCGGTCGTCGGACACCATGCTGGCGTCATGCGTCATCTGCTTGGCGATCAGCGCGCTCGGGTCCGGGTCGTATGCGCGCATGCCGATGTACAACGTCGTCGCGTCGTACATCACCCAGATCTCGGTCCGCTCCGCGGGAACCGCGCCCTCGCTAGGTTCGACCTCGGTGAAACGAGTGATCCGGGCTGCGGACTGCCAGGCCGCGTCGTCCAGAACTCCATCGATGACCGGCGCCACATCGATGCGCTCGGCCCTTACCCGCGCGGTATCGTCAGCAGAAACAGGAGTGGCGCTCCCGAACGCCCCGGTCCAGATACAGAACCCGTACAGAAGAATCCGTATCAGCTGCCAACCCACCCGCGCAGGCTAACACGCCTGCATCCCCGAGGCTCCAACCTGTATGATCGCGCGTGGGAGGTCGCGTATTGGGTTTTCTCGTAGAGGGTGTCTGGCGGAGCGATGAAGCCCGCCGCAGTGATTCGACCGGGCGCTTCGTGCGGCCGCAGAGCCCGTTCCGCGACTTCGTACGGGCCGACGGCTCCTCCCGCTTTCCGGCGGAACCGGGCCGCTACCACCTGTACGTCAATCGCGGCTGCCCCTGGGCCTACCGGGCTCTCTTGTATCGAAGCCTCAAGAAGCTCGAAGACGTGATTTCGCTTTCGGCGACCGCGCCGGGAAAGGGAGCCGAAGGCTGGCACTTCGCAGAGGGTCCAGGCTGCATTCCCGATCCGGTGCTGGGTGCTCGGCATCTACACCAGATCTACACGGCCGCCAGGCCCGACTTCACCGGGCGAGTCACGGTGCCGGTGCTCTGGGACAAGAAGCTAGGCACAATCGTCAACAACGAGTCTGCGGACATCATGCGCATCTTCAATTGTGAATTCGACGCCTGGGGTGATGCAAGCCTGGACTTCTATCCGGAAGATCTGCGCGACGAAATCGACGCGCTCAACGAGACGATCTACACGAATGTGAACAACGGCGTCTACCGCTGCGGTTTCGCTGCGAGCCAGGAGGCCTACGAAGAAGCGTACGACACGCTCTTCGCGACTCTGGACGATCTGAACGAACGCCTGCGAACGCGACGCTTCCTTTTTGGCGATCGCATCACCGAATCCGATTGGCGACTCTTCTCTACGCTGATTCGGTTCGACCTCGCCTACTATTCGGTGTTCCGCACCAATATGCGACACATCTTCGACTACACTCATCTCTGGCCTTATACGCGCGACCTCTACCAGTGGCCGCGCGTCGCGGGCACGGTGGATTTCGAGCACATCAAGGCCATCTACTACTCGCAGGTGCTCGGCGGATTGATCCCCAAGGGACCGAAGATCGACTTTTCGCGCCCCCACGATCGCGCGCGACTCTCCGGGAATTGATGACGTCCCGAACCGAAGCATCACCCGACAAGGCCCCCGATCCGGGCGAACCGGAGATTACTCCCGGCTACGCCAACTACGTGCTGGGCGTGCTCTTCGTGGTGTACGTGTTCAACTTCATCGATCGGCAGATCCTCAACATCCTGTTGGAACCGATCAAGAAGGATCTCGGCGTCAGCGATACGGCGATGGGGTTTCTCACGGGCATCGCGTTTGCCGCTTTCTACTCGATCGCGGGTATCCCGATCGCGCGGCTCGCCGATCGCTGGGTTCGGCGTTCCGTGATCGCAATCGGGCTGACTCTGTGGAGCCTGTTCACGACGCTGTCGGGATTGCCGAGCCAGTTCTGGCAGATGGCGCTCGCGCGCATCGGCGTCGGCGTAGGTGAAGCGGCGGGAAGCCCGCCTTCACATTCACTGATCGCGGACTACTTCCCCCCGGAACGACGCGCGACCGCGCTTGCGATCTACGCATCGGGCATTCATTTCGGGGTCCTGTTCGGGTTCCTGATCGGTGGCTGGATCAATGAGTTCTTCGGCTGGCGCTGGGCATTCTTCGTGGTCGGTGCTCCGGGCATCCTGCTCGCGATCGTCCTGCGCTTGACCGTTCGCGAACCTCCGCGCGGCTACTCCGAGGCAACGGCTTCCAACGCGGGTGCAGCGGCTGCAATTGAAAAGATGCCGAGCGTGAAGGAGGTCTTTGCGTTCCTCTGGGAAATGCCCTCCTTCCGCCACCTGTCGATCGCCGCCGCATTGACGGCGTTTTCGGGCTACGGCATGTCGACCTGGGGTCCCGCTTTCCTGATCCGCGTGCACGGCATGGGCACCGGTGAAGTCGGGAGCTGGCTGGGTCCCCTGACGGGCGTGTTCGGTGCGCTCGGTGCATTCGTCGGCGGGTACCTCAGCGATCGACGCGGGGCCGCCGACGAACGCTGGTATCTGTGGCTTCCCGCGCTTGCGTCGCTGATCGGCCTGCCCTTCGCACTTCTGTTTCTGCTGTCGCCCGACCCGGTCTTCGGACTGCTCGCGGGCTTCGCCCCATCCGCGATCATGGGTGCGATGTGGCTGGGACCGACCTTCTCGATGGTGCAGACCCTGTCGAAACTGCGCATGCGCGCCGTCGCCTCTGCGATTCTGCTGTTCATCATCAATATGATCGGCATGGGTCTGGGGCCGCAGGCGGTCGGGGTCATGAATGACACGGTCTTCGCCTCCTATGGGACTGGAGCCGTGCGCTACTCGCTCATCACGGTTCTGATCGTGATGCACGTCTGGGCGGCCGTGCACTTCTTCCTCGGAGCCCGAACGCTGCGCGAGGACCTGCTGGCCCGGGACCTCTAGGGAATCTCTGCACAGGGAGGAATCGAGCGAGAAGCGGGAGTCGCCGCCTGAGCAAGAAGCGTGATCCGATCGCAGATCCGTAGATCTGCAGAGGGTCGCGCGACGCAGCGCAGGCGGATGCATCGCGCTTCGCAGC
>JAAELY010000491.1 GCA_024226335.1 bacterium | reverse complement strand
CGAGAAGCGGGAGTCGCCGCCTGAGCAAGCAGCGTGATCCGATCGCAGATCCGTAGATCTGCAGAGGGTCGCGCGACGCAGCGCAGGCGGATGCATCGCGCTTCGCAGCCGCAGCCTCCCTGTGCAGAGGTTCCCTAGCGCTTCGCTCGCTCTCGCCGACTCAGCTAGGAGGTTCGAGTCCGGTTCTTCGATACCACTCGTGCCGGTCAGATTCCGTCGCGAGGCTTGCGTCTATGAGCGCGGCCACGTTGCGTCGGAGCGATTCGGTGCCGAGCCAGTCGCGCTGGAGGAGCGAGCGTAGGCCAGCCATGGCTCCCGGCGTCGCTACCTGCAGGAGGAGGGCGGCTAGCTGGAAGGACGCGTCCACCCGCGCGTCAAGACCCGCGTCTTCCCGGTGTTCTCGGCCGAGGTCGCCAACGGAAACGAGGACCTCGATGCGTCGATCGAGCCAGCCGTCAACTCGAGCGGGCAGGTCGGCAGCTGAGGTCTCTGCGTCAGACGGTGACGCGAGGAGGATCTGCTCGAGTAGATGGAGCCTCGTCACGGCATCGCTCGAGAGGTCGTAGAGCGCATCCAAGAACTCCTCGCTTGGTCGAGCTGCGCCGACCCCACGCCGCCACCCCAGATGCGCAACCCAGGCGGGGGTCGAAAGCACAGGGACATCCTCTGCGGTGAGCTCTAGCGTTGAGAGGGTTTCGGAGAAGCTGCGGTCGGCGGCGGTGAGCGATTGAAGTTCACCCAATGCTAGCTCGCTGTCTGACGTCGACGCACCAGGCTGCCCAATCGTCTCAAAGAGCGATCTTGTAAGCGAGAGGAGAGCCTTCATACCACGAGCCTCGCGACTGTCCCGGTGTCGTAAGCCCCTGCGAACGACGTGGCGAGGGCCGCGTTGCTCTTGGCGCTCGCCGGAAGGGCCGGTGCGAGAAGCGGTCTCCGGAACAGGTCCGACGGGTCCGGCTCAAACTCCTCTTCTACGAGAACTGTGAATCGGGGATTCGTCAGACGGAGGCTGTCGCCCGATGCGATCTCTCCGTGCGAATCCCAATCGGTCACAGCGAACCAAACGTCCGACCCGGATGTGTAGCCTGGTGCACCTTGATCCGGCGGGAATAGGACGCAGTCAATGTGGAAGCGCGTCTTGAACAGACCTCGGAGGAATTGGTTCGCAATCTCTGAGTGAACGGTGAGCGTGAGGGCACGGTAGAGAGGCTGCGCCTGAACCCAACGGAGGTAGAGCGATTGTTCGAAGGGCTGCCGAGCGTCGAATACTCGCCAACCGCTCGGGTCGAACTCGCAGATGACACCAATGCGCCCGTACATTGCAGATGATACTGGGTTCTGGAGAGGCGCTACATAGCTGCCATTGCCCCAGGTGAAGCCAGGACTCGTCGAGATTCTTAGTCGCGGCGCTGCACCGGCGAAGTGCTTGGCGTAGCGAATGGGGACGTACTTGATGGCGAAGCGGATCGCCACGATCACGGACCCGAGGGTCGTCTCCGCAATCCTGCGCCATCTGGGTCTCTCCGCGCGCGCCCCGCCGATCTCCCCGGCCCGCCCGGCACCAGAACCCGAGCCCGACTTCTGGCCCGACGAGCCTGCTTGAGCACCGCCTGCTCACCTCCGGATCCCGAGCGGTCGAGCCT
>JAAELY010000490.1 GCA_024226335.1 bacterium | reverse complement strand
GCTGCGAAGCTCGATGCATCCGCCTGCGCTGCGTCGCGCGACCCTCTGCAGATCTACGGATCTGCGATCGGATCACGCTTCTTGCTCAGGCGGCGACTCCCGCTTCTCGCTCGAATCCTCCCTGTGCAGAGATTCCCTAGCAGGTCCCGCTCCTTGGGCCTAAGATGGGCCGCCGCCGAAGATCGGCGCCGGTTCGAGTGCTCCGCCCCGCTGCCGTGGGTCGAAGGATGGACGTATGACCCAGTGGACTACACGCGACAGTGCAGAGCTGTATGGGATTTCCTACTGGGGAGGCGACTACTTCTCCGTCGGGAAATTCGGCGACATCCTGGTGCATCCGAACGGAGGCGAAGGTGACGGCGGGTCGATCAACCTGCCCGACCTCCTGGTCGAACTCAAGCGACGCGGGATGCGAACACCGCTCCTGATCCGCTTCTCCGACATCCTCTCGAGCCAGGTGCGTGAAATCGGCGCCTGCTTCGATCGCGCGATCGCCGAGTACGACTACAACGGTCGCTATTTCGGCGTGTACCCCATCAAAGTCAACCAACAACGACAGGTAGTGGAAGAGCTGATCGGCTTCGGGAGCAAACGCAGCCTGGGCCTGGAAGTGGGAAGCAAACCCGAACTTCTCGTGGCGCTCGCATTGCTCGACAATCCCGACGCCCTGATCGTATGCAATGGCTACAAGGACCGTTCCTATCTGGAGACGGCCCTCCTTGCACAGCTTCTGGCGCGCAACCCGATCATCGTGCTCGATCGGCCCAACGAACTCGACATGCTCTTGAAGATTTCGGCCGAGCTGAACATCCGCCCTCGTATCGGCGTACGTGCGCGTCTGGCCTCCCGCGGCGCGGGCAAGTGGTCCGAATCGACGGGGGAGCGCTCCAAGTTCGGTCTGTCGGCAACCGAGATTGTTTCAGTGGTCAACCGCTTGCGCAGCGAGGACATGGTCGACTGCCTGGAGATGCTCCACTTCCATATCGGATCGCAGATTACGTCGATCCGCGCCCACAAGAACGCGCTCGGTGAGGCGAGTCGAATCTTCGTGGGTCTGCATGAACTGGGCGCACCCGTACATCTGCTCGATGTGGGGGGAGGCCTGGGCGTGGATTACGACGGATCTCAGACGAGCACCGATTCGTCGATGAACTACACGACCCAGGAGTACGCCTACGATGTGATCGCTGCGATTCGCGACGCGTGTTCCGAACGCGGTGTTCCGCACCCCGACATCATTACCGAGTCCGGACGCGCTCTTGTTTCGCACGCATCGGTCCTCGTATTCGATGTGCTCAGCGTCGATGCGATGCCCGAGAATGTGGGCCATCCATCGCCGGACCCCGCGGAGAACAAGACGATCCGAGAACTCTGGGAAGTCTGGTCGAATATCACTCGCGACAACGTTCTGGAGTCCTATCACGACGCCGTCCAGTTGAAAGAGGAAACGATCAGTGCTTTCGGTCTGGGTATGATCGATCTTGCAGGGCGGGCGCGCATGGAGCAGCTCTTCTGGGGCTGTTGTGAGCGAATTCAGCGGGAAGCCCGAAAACTGGACTACGTGCCCGATGACCTGAGACGGCTCGACCGTCAGCTCGCCGATACCTACTACGGAAACTTCTCGGTGTTTCAGTCACTGCCGGATTCCTGGGCGATGGATCAACTCTTCCCTCTCGTGCCGATCCACCGCCTCGATGAGGAGCCGACGAGACCCGCGATCTTCGCTGACTTGACCTGTGACTCCGACGGAAAGGTCGACCGCTTCATCGACCGACGTGGGCAACGCAATCTGATCCAGCTTCACTCGCCCGACGGACGCCCCTACTACATCGGGGCCTTCCTGGTCGGTGCCTACCAGGAGACTCTGGGGGAGATGCACAACCTGTTCGGAGATACCGACGCCGTCCACGTTCATCTCTTTTCCGACGGCGGGTACACGGTGGAGCAGGTGGTCGAAGGAGACTCCGTGGATGAGGTGCTCTCCTACGTGCAGTACGATCGACGCGATCTCGCGGAGAGGGTTCGCAAGGCAGTTGAACGCTCGCTCCGAAAAGGCGCTATTACCCTTGAGGAATCTGCGCTGCTCAGGCGCCGTTTTGAACAGGGAATGTCGGGTTACACGTATCTCGATCAGGAGGAATAGTCGCGATGGAAATCCAGGGAACAGCAGCACTCGTCACCGGAGGCGCATCGGGGCTCGGGGGAGCAACTGCAAAAGAGATTGTTTCAGCGGGCGGGAAGGTCGTGATTCTCGATCTTCCGACTTCGCCGGGCGAGAAGTACGCCGCCGAGCTGGGAGAGAATGCAATCTTCTGCCCGGGCGATGTGACAAAGCCCGAGACCATCGAAGCTGCGCTCGATCAGGGCATCGAGGCCTTCGGCGAAATTCGTATGGTCATCAGCTGCGCGGGAATTGGCTGGGCGCAACGCACGGTCACGCGCGATGGCCCTCACCCGATCGAACCCTTCGCAAAAGTCGTCGAGATCAACTTGATCGGTACTTTCAACTCGATCAGGCTCGCGTCTGATCGCATGTCGAAGAACGATCCCGACGCTGGCGGCGAACGCGGCGTGATCATCAATACCGCGAGTGTCGCCGCATACGACGGTCAGATCGGGCAGGTGGCCTATTCGGCCTCCAAGGGCGGGATCGTCGGCATGACGCTTCCGATCGCCCGCGACCTTGCGAGTATGGGGATCCGTTGCATCACGATCGCGCCCGGTCTATTCGACACGCCGCTGCTGGCGGGCCTTCCCGAACCGGCGCGCCAGGCGCTGGCCGCGAATATTCCCTTCCCGCGACGCCTGGGGGATCCGGCGGAATACGCGCACCTGGCGCGTTCCATCGTCGAGAATCCGATGCTCAACGGCCTGACCATTCGCCTGGACGGCGCGATTCGCATGCCACCAAAGGGTTGAGCCGGCCAGGCACCAGGAAAGCGATCTGGCCCATCGCATCCCCAAATCCAAGCAGTCCAAAAGATTCCAGGAGCCCTTCATCTTGCCCAATGCCCATCTGGCGCCCGAGGAACTGTAACTGGATCTGATGAAGAAGATCCTGACGCGGATCGCCCTGGGCGATACGTATCGTGCGTGGCTGCCGAAGGATCGATCACTACTACCTGCGCAACTGCCGAGCGGCGATCGACGATTTTCGCGCCGAGCGCGACATCGCGACGCCCATGCAGAAGATTGACGATTGCTCAGTGTTCTGGCGGCGCGAAACCTGAACACCCGGCGCGCCCAGGTTAGACTCCCATCATGCCAACCGTGATCATTCCGCCGCCGTACCGGGGGCCGACCCAAGGCGCGAGCCAGGTCGAGGTAGAGGCCGGGACCGTGCGCGAGGCCCTGGATGCCGTGGAGTCGCAATACCCCGGTTTTGGTCCGCAGGTTTTCTCCGCCGACGGTTCCGTGCACCGTTTCGTGAAGCTGTTTCTGGCCGAGGAACTCCTGGATTCCGCTGGGCTCGATCGCGCTCTCACCAAGGGTGATTTCGTCACGGTGATTGCCGCCATCGCGGGCGGCTGAGCGGTTTCGAGCAGGGGCCTGAACGGCCCGCGGGCGGGCGGCAGGAGAGCGCCGGAAAGCCCGCGGCCGCGGCGGTTCTTGCTGCGGCCCTATGATAGACTCCCGGCCCTCACAGGAGGACCGAAATGGCCGACCGCATCATCCAAGTCAATATGACCGATCAGAGTGTTTCGTTCGAAGACCTGCCTGAAGAATGGAACCTGCTCGGTGGTCGCGGTTTGTCCGCGAAGATCCTGCAGCGTGATTGCGATCCGACCTGCGATCCTCTCGGTCCTGAAAATGTGCTGGTGCTCGCTTCCGGCCTTCTGTCTGGCACCGCGGCACCGACTTCCGGTCGGCTTTCGGTCGGTGGCAAGAGCCCGCTGACCGGCGGCATCAAGGAAGCGAGTTCGGGTGGCAATCCCTCCCAGGATCTGAACAAGCTCGGTTTTCGCGCGATCATCGTGAAGGGGTCTCCCTCGAATAGCGATGCTCGCTACGGTCTCGAGGTCGATGAAAGCGGCGCGCGTGTTGTCGCAGCCGACCACCTCAAAGGCTTGTGGAATTATGCGACCTGCGAGGCGCTCGCGAAAAACTACGAGAAGACCGCGTCGTTCATTACGATCGGACCCGCGGGTGAAGCTCAGCTGACCGGCGCATCGGTAGCGTGCACCGACCAGGACGGTCGCAGGCCTTCTCGCCACGCCGGTCGTGGTGGACTCGGTGCGGTCATGGGCTCGAAGGGCCTGAAGTTCGTCGCCGTAGACCGGGGCAAGGCCAAGCTGCGGACACCGGCTCGCAAGGCGGAGTTCGCGGAACTGAGCAAGAAGGTTTCGAAGGCGTACCTGGAAGGTCCGCAGATGTTCAAGACCGGTACCGCTTCGGTGGTTCCCGTCGCGAACATGCTCAACACCTTCCCGTACAAGAACCGCACCGAGGGTCAGTCGCCCGACGTCGCGAACCTGGAAGGGGCGCGCATCAACGAGAGCTTCGAGAAGCGCGGAGGCAGCATGCATAACTGCATGACCGGCTGCATCGTGCAGTGCTCCAACATCGTTCACGACTCCGAAGGCAACTACAAGACTTCCGCGCTCGAGTTCGAGACGCTGACACTGCTCGGTGCGAACTGCGCCGTCGCCAGCTGGGAAGACGTTGCCGATCTGGACCGGATCTGCGATGAGGTCGGACTCGATACGATCGAGGCCGGTGCGGCACTCGGTGTCTTGATGGATGCCGGCAAGATGGAGTGGGGCGATGCGCAGGGCATGAAGGACCTGCTCTCCAAGGTCGGCAAGGGCGATGAGCTGGCCGATACGGTCGGCAATGGCGCCGTCGCAGTCGGCAAGCGGACGGGGCATCATCGGATTCCGGTGGTCAAGGGCCAGGCGATTCCCGCGTGGGATCCGCGACCCCTCAAAGCAACCGGCGTGACATACGCCTCCGGCCCGATGGGTGCGGATCATACGGCGGGTCTGATCGTCAATCCGGGTCTGCCGCCCGAAGAATTCGCACGTGCGTCACAGGAAGTGCAGTTGATCAACGCCGTTTGTGACTCGTCGGGTTTCTGCCAGTTCCTCTCGCCGACGCTCGACCAGATTCGCGAGTACTACGGCCATATGGTCGGAAAAGAGGTCTCGCGGGAGGAGATTGCGGATCAGGGTTGGCAGATCCTCCAGGATGAGTGGGATTTCAACCAACGCGCCGGCCTGACCGAAGCAGATGACGTGCTTCCCCAGTGCATGAAGGAAGATGCGATCGGCCCGGCCAACGCCGTCTTCGACGTCTCCGCAGATGTGATCGCCGATGCGAAGGTCCGCAAGCCCATACGTGAGGAACTCTTCGCAACCAAGGCCTCTGGTTAGGACCCTTTCTCAGGAGCCGACCGACGCCAGTTCGGTCGGATCCTGGGAATGGACGGAATACCAGGGAACCGCGACCGCACGGTACAGCGATGATGCGAGACGTTCGAATGCGTGGCTTCTCGGAGCGCGCCGACGTCGAGCAGGTGGAGTCCGCGCTCGCGAAGCGCTCCGCGCCCCTGCCTTCGGAGGTCGTACCGCTTCGAGAGTGTGCCGGACGCGTGCTCGCACGCGGGGTGAGTTCCCGATTTGATGTTCCGGGTTTTGCCCGCTCCGCGATGGACGGTTACGCCGTGCGCGGAGAAGACACCTTTGGGGCTTCGGAGTACACGACGATCTCGCTCCACCTGATCGGCGAGAGCTACCCCGGGCGGCCCTTCGACGGCGAGGTCGAAACCGGTCAGGCCGTGCGCATCATGACCGGTGCACCCGTTCCAGCGGGTGCTGATGCCGTCGTGAAGGCGGAAGTCTGCGAGGAGCATGCCTCGAAAGTCGAGATCCGCGAGCCGGTAGCACCGCAAAAAAACGTGGGAGCGATCGGCGAAGACATCCGAGTGGGTGCGGACGTGCTTTCCGCGGGTCGCCGATTGCGTCCGCAGGATGTCGGACTTCTGGCTTCGATCGGTTTCGCCGAAGTTGAGTGCGTTCGCACTCCCAGGATTCAACTGGTCATCACCGGCGACGAACTTCTGGAGGCGGGCAGTGCTCCAGAGGGTTGCAAGATCGTGGACTCGAACTCGATCATGCTCAGCGCCCTGGCCGAGCGCGATGGTGGCACGGTCCTGCCCTTCGAGATCTTGCCCGACCGGCCGGAGGTGATCCGGGCCGCGCTGGCCACGGAGCAAGCCGACGTCGTGCTCGTTTCGGGCGGAAGTTCGGTTGGCCTGGAGGATCACGCGCCGCGACTACTCGCCGAGTTGGGCACCCTGGATTTTCACGGTGTGACCATGCGTCCCTCGAGTCCCGCCGGCGGCGGGCGAGTGGGAGCCTCTCTGGTTTTCCTGCTTCCGGGAAATCCGGTCAGCTGTCTTTGCGCGTACGAGTTCTTCGCCGGGCCATCGATTCGTGCACTCGGCGGCCGCACGCGCGCCTGGCCCCATCGGCGCGTTCGTGCACCGTTGCTGCGCAAGATCGTTTCAGAGGTTGGGCGTACGGACTACGTGCGCGTCGTTCTCGAATCCGAAGGTGTGACGCCAATTGCGACCTCCGGCGCGTCGATCCTCTCGTCAACGGTCAAGGCGAGTGGGGCGGTCATCGTCGCTCGAGAGTTGGAGGGCATGCCCCAAGGTGCCGAGGTCGAGGTCCTGCTCTACGACGACGACTCTGGGATCGGAGAACTTCCTTGAAACAGGATCAATTCCTCGAAGTCATCGATCGCGACGAAGCCGAGCTGCGCTGGCATGCCACACTGGATCTTGCGCCACTGTCCCCGGAGGAAGTGTCCGTCGAAGAGGCACTGGGGCGCGTGCTCGCCGGCGATGTACGTACCGAAGTCGATGTGCCCAGTTTCGACCGCTCGAACATGGATGGATTTGCAGTTCGGGCGGCCGACACGTTTGGCGCAAACGAGTCCGAGCCCCTTCGGCTGCAAATCAATACCGAGACGATCCCGACCGGGGTTAGACCCAAGGATGAAGTGAGACCCGGAACGGCTACTTCGATTGCGACCGGCGGCATGCTGCCGCGCGGTGCGGACGCGGTCATCCCGGTCGAACTGACGGATCTGTCCGATGACGGAAAGACACTGAGCGTGCGCGACGCGCGCGTGCCGGGAGCAGCGCTCTCGTACGCGGGTACGGATATGGGCGCCGGTGAAACCGTGCTGTATGCGGGGACCCGCCTTTCCTCTCGGGAAACCGGCGTGCTGGCGGCCATCGGTGTGGCTCGTGTTTCCGTGGTACGCCGCCCACGCGTGGCGGTGATTTCCACGGGCGACGAGATCGTGGCTCCGGGCGAAGAGATGCGACCTGGATTGGTATACGACTCCAATGGACGCATCCTGTCTGACGCGGTGATCGAACTGGGAGGTCAGCCGGATTTTCTGGGCGCGTTTCGCGACGAGGAAGATGAGCTACGCACCGTAACAGAACGCGCATTGCGTGAGAACGATGTCGTCCTGCTTTCCGGTGGAACATCGAAGGGCGAGGGCGACCTATCCTATCGAGTGGTAGCTGAACTCGATCCGGGAATTTCGGTCCATGGCGTGGCACTCAAGCCCGGAAAGCCCGTGTGCCTGGCGGCACAAGCGGGAACTCCCGTGGCGATACTGCCCGGTTTCCCCACATCTGCGATCTTCACCTTCCACGAGTTCATCGCGCCCGTGATCCGACAGCTTTCCGGCCTTCCAACCCAGCGCGTCGAGAATTGTCGCGCGGAACTCGCCGTGCGCGTCAATACCGACCGGGGTCGACTGGAGTATCTGCTCGTCGGTCTCGTACGCACATTGTCAGGAGGACTGGCAGCCTATCCGATGGGCAAAGGCAGTGGCAGCGTCACCTCGTTTTCCCGCGCAGACGGATTCGTGCGCATGGAGCGTCAGACCGAAATAGTCGAAGCTGGAACCGAGGTCGCCGTAACGCTACTCGGCGGTGCTCTCGAACCGGCGGATCTCGTCGTGATCGGAAGCCATTGCATCGGGCTCGATGTGATCGCCCGCGCGCTACGAGCCGAGGGGTACTCGGTCAAGCTACTGGCAGTCGGAAGCCAGGCTGGTATTGATGCCGCGCGCCGCGGGGAGTGTGACGTCGCGCCAGCGCACCTCCTGGATCCGATAACCGATACCTACAACACTCCGTTTATCGATGACAGCCTGGAACTCATCCCGGGATATCGGCGAATGCAAGGAGTGGTGACCCGTCCAGACGAAAAGCGGGATACGGGCTTGCTACTGGCGGATTCGGAGCTTCGCATCGTCAATCGCAATCGAGGAAGCGGAACTCGCGTGTTGATCGACCAGCTTCTGGAAGATCGCCGTCCGGACGGCTATCCCTACGAGCCGCGCTCCCACAACGCCGTGGCGGCGGCCATCGGACAGGGGAGAGCGGACTGGGGCGTCACGATCGAGACGGTAGCGCGGGGGGCGGGTCTGGTGTTTCGGCCGCTGCGTACCGAGTACTACGACTTCGTCGTTCCGAAGGCGCGACTCGAGCGGCCGGTGGTACAGGCCTTTGTTCGCCTTCTCGGACTGCCCGCGCTGCGCGCGGAGCTAGAAGAGCTGGGATTCTCGACTCCCGGCTAGCATTCCGCCGTAACGCACGGCGGTTCTCAGTGAATACCTGAGGTCGGAAGTTCGCGCAGCACTGGGCGCGTTCCCGGAAGTCGACCCGTATTGCGGCCTAGTTTGACAGGCACGTCGAAGTTGTGAGGATCGAAGATCACGAAATCCGGCAATCCGTCGCGATTGAGATCTCCCCACTGAATCACACCGGCCGTCCCGATTTCTTGACGCAGCGGCTTTGTGTCGAAGGGGCCTTTGGGGCCACCCAGATAGAATTCCAGTTCCTCACCGCCGCCCGACAAAACGAAGTCCAGATGTGTATCTCCGTTGATATCTGCGTTTGCCGTCGGGATGAAACCCTTCATGCGAAACGTAGCGAAACTGAAGGGCAGAGAGAGCTTCTTGTCGATCCAGGGTTTCTCGCCGAACCCGCCGTCCTCGGAGTAGCGGCGAATCGAAACGGTTGCATCAATTTCGCTACTCAGTAGCAACTCAACGAATTCCAGCATGCTGAAGTCAAATTTCACACTCAGGAGTTCGGGCCGGTTGTCGCTATCGAGATCCAGAAGCGCATTCGAAACGAGGCTCGCATCGTAGCTCAGCGTTTCATCGGGCTTTTCGAGATCCCAAACACCGCCTTTGTTCAAGTAGACGTAGAGCGTCGTAGTCGCATCCTTAAAACTGCCTTGCACGTGAGAGATCAGCAAGTCGAGTTGGTCATCGTTGTTGATGTCACCGAACTCGCTCGTCACACCGCCCGATCCGCGAATATGATCGCGTGCGGTAACGAATCTCAAGGGGTAGCTACGGCTTGCCGTTGTATCGAACCCTCCCGTCTTCTTCTGCAGAAAGACGCGAATCTCGTGACGGGTCGCTGAAATTATGTCGCTGCGACCATCACCATCGACATCGCCAACGCTCAGTTTGGGTACATCCAGGTAGACTTGGAAGTCGCTTTCCAGGGAGAACAAGCCGGTGTTGGGAAGGATGAAATAGTTTGCGCGGCGGGGAAGGATGATCTGGGCTTTCAGTTCTCCGGTCGTCGACAAGGCGGTGAGCTGGCCGATCTGCGGTATCAGCAGCCACGGTTCAGTTCCGAAGTCGCGATACACGATCGGAAAGCGCTCGAGTCCACGTTCATCGTCGGCCACGCCTACAGATGAAGGGCCCGGTGCCCGGAGGTCCCAGGTTTTGACTTTCGGGCCCGCGAGCGAAAAGATCGAAACGCCATCCGGACGCAGCAGCACGAGTTCTTCTCCGGCTGTCTCTGGCCGAACGTCAGAGATATCGTAGACGGCGCTCCAGTGCGGAACCTCGAATACGTGAGTCGGTTGCAGCGGAATCTGTTCGGGTTGGCTGGAGAGGTAGACCCGGATCTCTCGCGTCTCCGAGGGGCCGACACCCTTCAGTGCGACGATAAAGAGGTCGGTCTTTTCGTCTCCATTGAAGTCGCCAAATCCTGCGGCAACGCTGCGTCCTTCATTCTCGATCTCCTGAATATCGAAGAAGACGTCGTCTTTGAGCGCATTCAGGGCAAGGGGAGACGAACAGAGTATGACCAGCGATCCAAGCAATGCGCTGCGGAGAAGGAACACCGCGGCATACTATCAGTAGCGGGAATTGCCGCGCAATCAGTATGAATTGAAGTCGGGGAGATTCTTGACCCACGAGTTGGGTCTTAGTCGATCCGTACACTGTAGGTTACGGTTCCTGTTCCCGAGGCGGGCAGTGTCCCGCTTATCGTCCATTGCAATGAACCCGTAGCTCCAACCGTCGGTTGCATCGTCACAGTGCAACTCGTTCCGGGGTCTGCAGGACCGCAACTCGCCGCCAGAAAGGTGGTGAAAGCCGGTGTCGAGTCGAATACATCTACGTCGGTGATGGGGGCGGAGCCCGTATTCGTGTACTCGATGCTGTAGACCAGCGTATCGCCGGGTAACGCGGTCGCCAGGTCCACCGTCTTGTGCAATACCAGACCGGCGCTTTGTGAATCCGACGCGGTCGTCAGATCGGTCAGACTGTAACTGGCCATCAGGGGAGGGAGCGCATTCGCGTAGCCGAAAACTGCGGTGACCTGAGTCGAGTCCTGCGCACCGAAATCCGCGGCTTCGGGAATGGTCTCCCGCACAATCACACAGACCCTATCCCCGGTGCTCACGGGAACTGGGCTGATGAGTTCCGGCTCTCCCGGAGTGATCAGGCCGTCGCAATTCTGGTCGTGGAAGAGTGCTGCCGTGAAGGCTGGGCTGGCGGGGGTCGTAGTCTGGGATGTGAAGAAGCCAACCGTGCCAGAACTCTCAGCGAAGAAAGTGTGCGCATAGAAGACCACGCTTCCAGGAAGCGAACTCTGCTGGCCGTTCGCCTCGAAGCGATTCTCGAGGACATCACCAAAGCCCGTGCCCGTGTAGGAAGTTCCCGGCGTATTGGTGAAACTCAGTGCATCGGTTGGGCGATCGTAGGTGCCAGCTGTCGTGCCCGATGAACCACCGGTCGATCGATATCCGCTCGGATTCGTCTCGACAATCACGACCGTGCTCGAACCGATGGCTGCGGGAAGCCAGAGTTCAAAGCTGCCATCCGCCTTTGTCCAGTCCGAATCCCAGGTCGTCGTGGTGGCTGCGTCTGTAGCTCGGATCTCGACTTTCCCGATTCCGGTTTCACCAGCATCGTGTATTCCGTCGTTCGCAACGGCACCTCCCGCGCCATCGTCGCGGAAAACGCTGCCCCGCACACGCGATCCCTTGAACAATCCCAGATCCTGATCCGCCAGGGCTCGCGTGGATAGTGTCAGGGGCAATCCGCCACTTGTCGGTTCCACGAAGAGCCAGCCGCCCGGTTGTACCGGGCTGGGATTTGCTGCGGAGTCCGTTACGACGACCGTGTAGTTACCGGCGGTCAGGCTCGCAAAGCTGAATGAGCCTGTACCCGGACCAACCGGGTTGGATCCGACGACGGCTCCCCCCTGAACCAGGTTGACGAAAACCGCGCTTCCACCCGTCCAGTCTTCGCTGGCCTCTGCCATCAGATTCGGCTGAGTATCCTCGTACACACGACCAGATACGCTTAAGAGCAATTCGAAGACCTGATCGTCGACGTTGTAGTAGTTGGCCTGGTTCACAGCCGCCCCTGCACCCGGACGTCTCGCGAGACCCGCGCCGTCCCGTGCTCGCACACGAATGACCCAGCTGTTTCCGACTGGGTCGCTCGTGGTAAAGGTGTAGGTCGGGGAGCCCGAGTCGCTGCCATCGTTGCTCCATGTGTGATCCCCTGCTACGGCATCTCCGTGCGTTCCATCGTCGAAAAGTACGATGTCGCTGGTGACGGTCTGTCCTGCGTTGTCTAGTACATCGGCTACGACTCGACCGGCCGGAACGACGGCTTGTGCATCTGCAACAATGCTGAGTGTGTCGCCGATGTCGTACTGCGCCATTGCCGCTCCTGATCCCGTGTCGGGGGGATCAGTGATGTTCGCACCGAAAGCCTCGACTGTCCCCGCGATTGCAGTCACCAGACTCCAATCCAGATCGTCGAGGCCGATCCACGTGCGGTACAACTGGTCGGTGTAGTAGCGCATTTCGAAACGCACGGTGATCGTGGTTCCCGCGTAGGGTGCGAGTGGTAGCGTGGCGGTCCGCCAGCCCTGGTCGATGTAGTTCGCGCCAAAGGCAATATTTCGTCCGATCCCGGCCGCGTCGATCCGAAGTCCATTGGTCGGAGTGATCGTGAGCGCCGTATGGTTGATCACGGGTGGGTTGATTGCTGAAGTTCCCGCCCGGATTCTGAACCAATCGTATCTCGCGTCACCGATGTAGCTATCGAAACCTTGCAATCTGAAACGGATGTTCAGGTTTCCTGAAGCGGTGTTCGGAACGCGAAAGCTCCGCTGGACCCACGCCAGTTCGTTATTCGCTCCATTTTCGCACACCGTCCGGAAGCCGGTCAGGTGATAGTTGCTACCGGTTCTCGGCGAGTTGTTGACAGTCGCTGCACTATCGCTACAAGTCGGCGGGTTCGTTGGCAGAGTGATCTCGCTTCCCTCGCCTCCCAGAGGGTGGATCTCGTTATTCGCTGCACCGGCCTGAGTATTGCCAGTCGTCCAGCCGGAGTTTCCGAATTCGAAACTGCCGTTGATCGTTTGAGCATTCGGCCAGGGCGCTTTGGCTGGGTTCGCGGTGATGTCGAAGTAGGCATAGTAGGTAGCGGGACCAGCGTCTTCGACCAGGAATCGAACTTCGCCGCGCTCATTACCGGCAGCATCGCTGACATTCGCGAAGCGAACGTCGGTGAATTCCTGTGTCGTTGCGAGTGTTCCGCCCGGTCGCACCAGGCGAACCGAGTTCGTGTCCAAGGTGCCGGGCACATTCATGGAGGCCAGAAGGGCGCCGAAATCGATATCGATGCTCGCAGTTGCTCCGTCAGGAGTTCCCGCCGGGATGCTTACCGGAACCCGATAGTGCCAGCTGGTGTTGAACCAGGGAATCGTTCTGAAATCGGCGCGGGCTGGCATGATCAAGATCGCGGCGATTACCAGGCTCGGCCAGGCCAGGTGCAGGAACCTTGATGAAGCTCTCCTTGCCATGGCTAGCGAAACCTGAGCAGTTTGGAGAGTGGTCCGGTCTCTCGCGTGAGGAGTTTCTCGTCGAACTTGAAGCGCAGACGTACGTAGACGCCCGGTGTCGAGTAATGGAGTTCATCCAGGTCGTCGTCTTCGAAACCGAACACGTTGTAGCCGCCGGAGAGCCACAGGTTCTGCATGACGAGGTACCCGACCTCAGCGCCCAAACCGTATTTGTAGGAGGCTGTCCCGTTACTGGTCAGTACGCTCCCCATCAGACTCAGATCCCAGCGCCCGGTGATGTCGTAGGTGAGGCGGCTGCTGATCAGTTGGCCGAGGTTCTGATCATCGAGTGTATTGGAGTCCTCGACGACAAACTTCGCTGCGTAACGTCCGAAGAGATTGAGTCGCCTGCTGGGTTGCACATTCAGGTGGGTAGAGAAGATCGCAAGATCTCTGTTGACGTCAGGGTCCGATCCCCGGCCAGCGCGTTCAGCACGGAACTCGAGCTGAAAGAGTCCATCCCAGAAGTTTGTAGCAGTGTCACGGAATGCCAGTCCGATCTGGATCCTGTCTCGTAGCTGGGAGTCATCTGCTGAGTCGAGTGTAAAGGAGTGGCGAATCAAACCCGTCCAGCTGTCGCTGATTCGAGCTGCAAGCCCGGCCGTGTGCAACCAGCTTTCCGTGTCACGCCCATCTCGGAACTCGAGCCGTCCCGTTGCCTTCCAGTTCTTGTTGGCGGTGTAGCCGAGGCCGATTGCGATGGCCGTACTCTCCTGATCCCCAGTCCTCGACAGACTGTGAATGCGCTCGAGGCTCGATTGAATTCCCAGCAACGGCGTGACTTTCCACAAACCGCGCAAGCCAATCGCGGCTTCTGCATCTCGCCCCGAGAATGTGTCCGCGCCCCGGTATTCGGAGAATACGTGGCTGTTGCTTGTGTAGTCGGCGTCCAGCCCCACTACCGTCGCATGTTGCCGAGAATGGGAATTCAAGGCAAAAGGGCCAACCAGTGAAGAGATGAGTTCGTGTCGTGCGTACACACGCGCCCTTGGGTTGATCTGGTACTCACCCCCAAGTCCGAGCATCCGATTTCCGAAATCGTCGACATCTTGCTCGAATTCCGCGAATACACTCAGCTTCGGAATCTGCGGAAGCTGCGCCGTGAGTTTGGCACGGAGCGACGTCAGAGTGCGCGGCGTATCACCTTCTGTAGAGGAGTCCGCAGCTTCCAGAGTCTCGGTCACGTACCGCGCGCCCAGTTCGGCTTTGAGCGAGGCGCCAAGAGTCCGCTCGACCGAGATCGCGACGCCTTGTCGTCGACCATCCGTAGCGACGTCTTCGGTTCGCAAATACTCCCCGCGCAGCCGGGTCTTCTGATTGATCTGGAAACTCGTATCGAGTCCGATCTCCAGCCTTCCCGTTCCCAAACCGGATCCCGTATTGGAAAACTGCTCGTCTGTCTTGCCGGCATAGGCGTGGGCATCAAGGCGCGATCCCGCATGCCGCAGTTCCAGCCTTTCTCCAATCCCGCCACCGAGCAAGTCGGTATCGGTCGCCGCCGCTTCACCCACGAGTTTGGTTTCGTCGCTGAGCTTCAGCGTGAAGCCGGCCGACGCCATCGAGAACGGCTCCTGATCATTCTGGTCTTCAACGAAGCTGCCACCGAATTCCAGAAACGAGAAGGGGCGGTAACGGGCTCGCGCTCCAGTAATCCAGTGGTCGGAACCGCCTTCTTCAACCTCGTACGAAGCGCGAATGAAACGGGGATTCAGATCCGAATCGTGACTCGCGACGGGGCCACTGAAAAGGATCGTTCCACTCAGGCTGTCGACGGTATAGTCAGTAAAGCGTGCTTGGGGCTCGGCTTTGATGACCACGGATGGATGATCGCGATCGCGCGTGATGACTTCGACCGTCTCGCTGCCGCGTAGGATGCGGCGAACACTCAGAGTATACGGCCCGGAGATTCCTTCGGCGGGAATCTCGTCACTCACCTGCGTTGCGTCGCCTTCGCTCGCAAAGAAGTCCACGTCCACGACGTCGTGCTCATAGCGACCGAACACTCCGGTCAGGCTGCGCTGGTAGCGTGCCAGGCTTCGCGGATCGCTCTCGAGCGCATTCGTTGTGAAGTCACCGTAGGTGATGTGGGACCGGTCTTTCTCTATGCGCATGTACAGCGGGGTCGTGGATTGCGCATCGAATCCCCTGAGAGAAGCATCGCCGTACACCGGATAGAACTCATCGGGTTGGATATCCCTGAATAGGCGAGAGTCCTGTTTCTGGGCCGAGTCATAGCGAAACGTCAGCAGGTATTCCTCGTCGACTGCGCCTTTCAGGAACACGGCAGTTCGAGAACTGAACTGGTTCTTCCAATCGCGCTCCCGGCCGCCGATCGCGGAGAGTTCTTCTTCAAAACCGTCGTCGAATCCGAGTTGATCCGATGATCTACTTTCCAGCCCGCGTTGTGCGAAGCTGCCCTCGACTACACCGACCGCCACGAGCGGGCGCAATGCGGGTACGAAAATCAGTTCCGTCTGCGCCTCGTAGCGTCCGCTGCGGGCGCGAATTTCCACTTCGCCGGTCTCGGTAGCGGGAGTCATGGCAAACCGGCCGATCCCGCCGTTGATGAAACTCTGAACGCCGGGTTCGACCGGGTCGACGTCTTCGACCTCCCAGGTGCCTCGTGTGCTCTCGAGGGTCACGGCCGTCCGGCTTCCGACACGCAGGCCCGTTGCGTCGAGAAGCCTTACTTCTACGACGGGACCGGAAGTCCCGTCAGCGGGAACACGCTTCATCGGCATGCTCAGTTCGACCTTCGCCAGGGCGCCTGGGCTGAACACTTCGATGTTCTTGGATCCGCGCTGGTTCCCAAAGGCGTCAAATCCGACCAGTTCCAGGTAATTCGATCCAGGCTCGAGGCGGACGGCGACATACTCCCAAGCTTCTGTCTTCGTCGCGCGCAAGCTGCTGCGTGTTCCGACGCGGCTATCGGAGACTTCGTTGCCGTTTACGTGCAGAGCCAGACGGGTGCCGATCGGACCTTTGACGCGCACGATCGTCTGCGAAAGCAGAAGCCTCTGGCCGTGCATTGGCCAGAGGAAGTCGAGCTCGTTATCCAACTCCGGCAAGAGCACGTCAAAGCCAGGCTGTTCGAATGCGGGTTTGGAATTGATCGGTGCAACCGGTTTGGGTTCAGGTTGGCTCAGGCCCAGAAGACGAGACAGCTCGGAGAGTCCGAGACTATCCCGGCCCGTTTGAGTGCCCTCAGCCGGAAGCGTTCGCGGATCACTCGTTTGGGTAGGTGCTCTGTCAATCGCGAGTCGTTCATCGAGCTGCTTTTCCAGCTCCGATACCGCCGCTCCGGTCCGCTCCCTGCGTGCGAGGGCTTCAGCGAGAATCTGATTGCTGCAAGAGTTCTCGGCGAAGTCAGCTCGATGTAGTTCGCCGCGCTTCAAATCGACGAAACGCGTGTCCGGATCTTCTCCGTTGCGGTTGCTCAGTACGGATAAGCTACTTCCCGCAGGAAGAGAGTAACGATCGATCTTGACGACGTGTGTACGCGGTTCTACTCCGTAGAAACTGTACTTACCGTCCGCATCCGTGAAGACGAAGCTCCCGTTTTCCAGATACAATCTAACCTGCGCCAGTCCGATCTCGCCCGGATCTTGCAGACCATTGTCGTTGCAGTCCGTGTAGACCTTGCCGAGAATGAACCCACGGCTGTGGAATACGCCACCCTGAACATCGACGATTGCGCTGGCGGTATTGCCTGTCGTCGTGGTGCTGGTAGCAGTAGCTCGGTTGATTGCTTCGCCTAACTCGGTGCCCGGACCGATGTTTACACGGTACGAGATCGTCAGTGTCTGACCGGAGATCACTACGCCAGCGTCGAAGACGAGACTTCGACCCGAAGCAACCGGGTCAGACATTGGTCCGAAGTCCAGGCGAGCGGAGCCCTGCTCGTACTGGAATCCCACCGGCAGGGTGTCGAGCACCTCCACGCCGAACAATGCGGCGCCGGTACCGTTGCGGACAGTAATTTCGTAGTCGAGGAGATCGCCAATCTCGACGACGTCGCGCGAAGCCGCCTTCTCGACAGAGAGTCCAGAGACCAGTGCGCCAGGATCCAAGGGAATATCTACGAGTACGGGGCCGAGAGCTGAAATCCCGAACGGGAGACCGAAGGAGCCAGAAGGGTCGATCGCGCGGCCAGGTGGCAGCAGACCAATTGGAACCGTCGAAGGGAATCCGTATCCGGCCGGTGCAACGACTTGCAGCGAGTATGTACCAGGTGCAACGAGTGGGAACTGATAACGGCCATCAGGTCCAGTTACGACGGGATTCGCCGCGGGTGTGGAGCCGTCTGCTTCGAGTACGACGGCCGGGAGGCCGCTGTTCATCAATGTGACGACCGCGCCGCCCAGAGGCAGGTTTGTCTGGCTGTCGAATACGATACCCAGAGGATCGATCAGCAATGTGGCGTAGGCGGTCGGCGCCGTTCCGCAAGGAGCGAGTGCTGCAGTGATGACATCGTTTGCCGCAATCTCGAGAACGCCGTTTCCACTCAGAACCGGCACTGCACCGGCATCAGCTGTAGGCACGCTCGGAAGAACGCGAAACACGCCCGAGTTGGGAGATATCTCGATTCCAACGAAGTTCTCGGAGTCCCCTGAGACAGAACTAGTAAGGGTGATCACCGCAGGATCATTCAGGCTTGGATTCAGATTGCACTGGCTGGACTCGGCCTGCAGGTAGAGCGGTGACCCCACCGAGCCGAGAGCGGCGACGCTTCCGTAGCTCGTGTCTGTGAAGAAGTCGACGCTCGGCCCGGGTCCACTGACGATCAGTGTGACCGAGTTGCTGATCGTGCTCGCAATCCCGGCCGAGATCCCGTCGTCGAAACGGATTTCTCCCGTGTTCGTGATGGGACCCGATGCAAGCGAAAGAACTCGAACATCGAAACTGACCGAGTAAGCCTGCCCGCTTGCGAGGTCTGGTAAGCCAAAGGCAATTTCGTCGACCTGGGTGAGGTCCGCAGGAGGCAGGGTCGTGTAGTTTAGAGTTGGGCTTCCGCGTGAGTGGTACAGCGCTATCCCGAAGCTCGGGTTGATCGGGCTGGTGTACTCGAGATTTGGCGGGAGCGCGTCCCGCAAGAGCACGTAACTCGCTGCTGCGCCGTCCACTGTCACCGGAGAGCCCGTTGCTGGAAGCGGGCCGGTGTTTCGACCGCTGAGTGTGAAGGTGACCGCTCCGCCTGGCGATGGGGTCAGGTCCGACGCGGCTTTCGACAGGCTGAGGATCGCGCCGCCCCCGATCACGAGATCGTCAGTATTCGAGTCGCTGGCTCCCTGTAGATCCGTCGTCGCAGTCAGAAGAATCTGGGCGATCTGTCCGGGTAGTACGGTGCCGGGTGTGGACCCGACAACGAGCAGATTCAGTATTGCCAGAGGTGCGAGCAGCGTCGCCGGTCCTCCGGAGATCGGGCTTTCCCCCGGGTCGAGAACTCCGTTCCCGTTCAGGTCGCTGATGATGTCGAGTCCCAGGGCCTGGAAGTCGTCCCCACCCAGGTTCGCGAGCACGAGCGAATACGTGCTCTGGGTGTTTCCCGTGTTCTGAATGCGATGCGCGATGGCGAATGAACCGCTAGCCGCAGCGGCGCGCGTCGTGTCGATCGTGAGCAGCAGTGCCTCGAGTGGCGCTACCCTCACGATGATGCGATTTGAAACGAGCGGATTCAGAAGACCGGTAACCGTCGAGATGTAGCTGCCGGTCGCGCGGTTATCGAGGGATGAGCCTGCGGCTGGTGCGGCTTGGGTCGACGTCGCGCTGAATAGCATCGAGAGAAGCGCGAGAAGTAAAAGGGGATCCCTATACTGCGGGTGTCCTCTCTGCTGTCGAGCCCTCTCGTTCATGAGTTGCTCTCTTGGCCGGCGGCGCGATCCGAGGGTCCGGAACAACCGGACGCATATCGGGAAAGGGGCGGGATGAGAAACGATCTCAAGGATTGGTCGGGAACTCGAGAAGCCCCTCCCGCGCGCAGCCGTGGCTTACGCGAGGGAGGGGCGAGTTCTCCGATCGCCTACGGGTCGATTCGAACGGCGAAAGTCAGTGTTACGCTGGCACCCGGGGTAATCGTACCCACGGTGGCCTGGACGGTTCCCGTAGCTCCCGCAACCGGAGCGGTCACGGCTCCCTGCGTAACTGTCGCGGCACCAGCCGCAGTGTTGTAGGTGGTGTTCGTCGGCGTGGCGTCCGTGATGACCACAGAATCCACATCGGCTGCTGCATTGTTTGTCGCTATGATCCGGTACTGGATGCACTCACCCGGC